>CAZECH010000311.1:0-4052 GCA_964510675.1 uncultured Ignavibacteriaceae bacterium | reverse complement strand
AGGAAAGAAGTTACTCTTCCGCCGAATTGTTTAACCTTCCTAATAATCACTTCGTTGTCAGAGTAGGCTACTATATTAGAACATCCTAAACCCAAGCCGTGTTTGGCTAAAGTAACCATAGCATTTTTCCAACTCTTATCACTTATATCCGTATAAGCGATATTAAAGAAAGAATCCAGGATAATATCCCAATCCTTTAGCCCGGGTATTTTGAACCATCTGAACAATTCGCTGCCAAAGAAATGCTCAATCATTATTGCTGCAATCCTGTCACCAAGCATTTCATTATAGTTTAATGTTCTGAATGAATAGCTTACCGAAACAACATCTATATTGCCCGGTAAAGAATGAAGCATTTGGAAGGGTAATGTTCCATCATTATAAACAAAATTTGTCTTGATATTTAAAACACAGTTCCTGAAAGTTCTTAACCGGGTGTCGCTTCTTAATTCATATTTTGTAAAATCAACATTGCTTTTAAGAATATCCTGATTAGACAATGTAACATCGCCCTCAAAAGTTGTATAATTCCCGCCTAATGAAATTCTTCTCCTGGAAAAACCATCTTCAATAAAATCTCTGAAGTCCAATTTAAATCCTGCCGTAACAGCATTAATTTTTGTTTCGAATATAGCCGGATTCAAACGGTATGTTTTATCTTTGGCAAAGAATGAATAATCTGAATTATTATAAGCATTATTATCTGTTCTGTTAAGAAATCCTAAACCCAAACTAAGCACAGGAAAAACTTCACCGCGAAACTCAATACTAAATCCTTTTGAATAATAATAATCCATGAATTCATATTTGGATAGCAGTGCAAGAAGGGTTGCCACGAGTTCATTAGAATCTTCCGATTTGCCAAATAAAACATTGGTCCTGTCAAACATATTAAGTTTCAGGTTGTATGTTCTATAATCTCCGAACAGGTAAGAACCGTAAAAATCTGTTTTGAATTTCTTATGGGAAAAACCATAGGAAAATTTTAGTGCGGAGTTCAGTCTTTTATTAAAAACATCATTTAAAAAGAAACCATAATCAATTGCGTGTCCCTCAACCCTGTTGAAATGATAAATACCAAGGGGTGCACTAACTTCCAGATTATTGGATAATCTCATTCTGCTTGATAAAATTGAGAAGTCATCCCAGAAGGTTCTTGGAATACTCTTAATGCTGTCAATCCTGTTATATGCTTTTGTTTCTTCTTCGGTATTTGGAATTGTCTGCGTTGAAATCCAGTAGAGAGAATCTTTATTGTCAGCCTCAGGTTCAACGGTAACAATAGCTTTGCTGAAGATATCGTTTTCAAAATCCGGGTTGATTTTATAATCATAAAGAATTGTATTAAGTTCAAAACCAAACCTTGCAATATTCAGGTAATTAACATTGGCAAAAAGACGGTAATCAACAGGCATAAAAACAGATTCATCATAAAGAGAAAACTGCTGAAATACATTAACAGTATCAAAAATACCACCGGGGTTAGCTGCTTTGTTAAGATTGAGATCAACTTTAATCAGGTCATATGTTTTATCAAGAATAAAAATTTCTCCTTCAAAACCGGGGTCGCTTTTATCATCAGGAGCCATATGGATCCGGAATACCGTTTTATCATCCATTGCAACTGTCTCAACGATAAAGAAATAATAGTAGTTCAATGAATTGTCTGCCAATGGTCCGGGTAAGAATCCGCCAAGAAAACTTATCTCATCATTATAAAAATTCTGCATAACTCTTCCACCGGTTAAAATATTAATTGCTGATGGAAAGTTTGCAGTTTGTCTCCTTGCAGTAATTATCTCTTTGTAGTTACCGGGCTTTTGAAAATAACCTTTGCTTTCATTCTCAATTATCCCTGTAATTTTCAAGGCAGTGCTATCATCTTCTCCCACACTAACATTAATTGTATTGCTGCCGGCATTAATTTCATTAAGTGTTCTCACGGCGGCTTTTGTATAAGCTTCAAATTCATATCCCAGAATTTTATCTTCGCGTTCCTTTTTCCTTTCGATAGCTTTCCTGATTATTTCAAGCGCTGGATTTTCTCCCGGTAGTACAACAATTTCAGGAAGGGTTACATCAGTTTGAATAAGATTGAAATTCACATCTCTCATTTCAGAACTAATTGTAATTGATATTGTGTCTGTTTTATAGCCAATATAAGATGTGATAAACTTATAATTACCTGCCGGAAGTTTTATTTCATATTTCCCTTCAATATTGGATGCAGTACCGAGAGATGAATTTAGAATACGTACGTTTGCGTAGCTTAATGGTCTACCTGTGTCTTTATCCTGAATTTTTCCACTTAGTGAAAAAGTTTGTGACAAGATTTGATTTGAATAAACGAGACAAAAAAATAGTCCTATTATTATTTTCATATTAAAATTGCAGATATTTTTAGGTGTAATGATAACCAACTATTTAAATTTCACAAAAACAAAAAAGATTATCGGTTCTAATCTTTAAACAAAAGGTTTGTTCTTTTATTAAACCGACTGCTAATTCAGATAATTATTAAGAAATCAAATGCCCAGATAATCTCATTTATTTATACAAGTAATTATAGGTATTTTTGCATAAGTATAATATTAGCAGGATTAAGAATGTCCCGAGTTTTTTGTCTCTCAATTTTATTTTTAGTAAATACTTTTTCAATGTCCCAAATCAATCCTGATAGTAATTTAGTGAAAACGGATTCTTTGGAAATTTCAAAAGATACAATTGATTTTGAAATTCCTCCTGGATTAACAGCAAACGAAGTTATAAAAAAATATGTTGATGCAATCGGCGGAGCAGATAAAATCTATAGTATTGTTGACCGAACAACAATTATGAGAGGTTCTATACAGGGGATTAATATAACAATTGTTTCATACCAGAAAGCACCAAATAAAATTAAGCAAGAGATTAAAGCCGGACCGAATGAACAGGAAATTATTTTTAATGGTGAAAAAGGAATTATGATCATGGCCGGAGAGGAAAAGGAAATATCGGGCGGTGAACTTGAAAAATTAAAATATGAGGCGACTTTAACTTTACTTACAGATCCGGAACATCATGGAATTATATTAGAATTAGATGGTGTAGAAAAAATTGAAAATCAGGATTCTTACGAAATAATTATGACTCTTCCTTCAGGAATAAAATGGACCCAATATTATAATGTTGATTCAGGTTTAAAAGTAAAAGAACAAAAGTACATCAATTCACCAATGGGATTATTTCAGCAGGAAATATTTTATGATGACTACCGGGAAGTTGAAGGATTACTTTATCCCTTTAAGATAAAACAATCTATCGGCGCACAAAGTATGGAATTCACAGTCAGCTCAATCAAAATAAATATTGGTGTTGCCGACAGGGAATTTGAGATAGAATGATTTAAGATTACAAGATTGAAAGAATGTAAAATTAATTTTGTAATCTTTATCTGATCATTTAGCATCCAACCTATGAGAAACAACAATCTCCTCTTTCTCATTCACAATCTCAAGTAAAGCGTAGTCACTTTCGCCAAAGAAAAATCTTACTCTGCCGTAAGTGTGTCCATCTTCATCATAGCTTCCTTTATCCCAGATGCTGATACCAAGGCTTTTTAATTTCTTATCAAGCATTGCATTATTAACATCAAGATTTGATGCACCAATTTCGGGGATGAGAGAATTCTTTCCATCATCTATAAAAGATGAGTGTGTATCGCCGCTTATTACAAAAACATTTTTGATATCATTTGCAATGATTGAATTCAGCAAAGCATTTACATCTTCAGGATAACCAGCCCATTTGTCAGCAGCATCTGAAGGAAACCACCATAAATCATCCGGCAGGGAGTCAAGCTCAGTCGTTTTTGCATAAGCAGGATTAAACAAAACCGAGCTTACAATCACTTTCCACTTAGCAGTAGAATTTTTTAGTGCATCGAGAAACCATTCTTTCTGATTAACACCATTGATTTCATATCCGGCAAGAATTGAATGACCGGAAGGTGGATTAAATTTTCCATCTTTATCAAAAGCAAGGCTGTCAATATTTCTTTGTGAGCGAAGATC
>CAZECH010000310.1:0-4064 GCA_964510675.1 uncultured Ignavibacteriaceae bacterium | reverse complement strand
GCCTTCCTCTTCAAGTCTTTTATATACTTTTAAATCCATTGGATAAGTCATATCCTGAACACTTGTAAGTCCTAATCTTTTAGCTTCTTCAAGTGCAGTTAAGGCAGCTGTATAAATTTCTTCTTCAGAAGGAGGTGGGATTATTTTGTAAATGAGCTGCATTGCATTGTCTTTTAGAATTCCTGTCGGCTCACCGGTTACGGGATCTTTAACAATTAAACCTCCTTCGGGGCTCTCTGTATCTTTTGTAATTCCAGCAAGTTTTAATGCATAAGAATTTGCTAATCCCATATGTCCATCAAGGCGGTCAATAAAAATTGGAGTATTTGATGAGAACTCATCAATCATTTCTTTTGTAGGAAGTTCTTTAACTTCCCAATTCTCATGATCCCAGTTGCCTCCAGTTATCCATCTGCTTTTATTCTTTTCAACATACTCTTTTAAGATACTCTTAAATTCCATGGTTGATTTTGCGGGACGAAGATCAATACCTAAAAGATATAAACCTCCGTAGGTGAAATGGACATGGTTATCAATAAAGCCGGGAAGCATTAATTTTCCTTCGAGGTCGATAATTTCAGTTTGAGTATCAATAAATTGCATCCCTTCTAAATCTGAACCGACAAAAATTATTTTATTCTTTTCTATAACAACTGTTTCAGCTAATGGCTGTTTTTCATTTACGGTATAGATTTTCCCATGTACAAATGCTTTCTTGTTGAATTGAGAAAATGTTTGTGTTTGTACAACGATCAGAATAAATAATGATAAAATTATAATATACATTCAGTTTCCTTTTTAAGATTTTTCTTATAAAGATAAGTTATGAAATAATAGAAATAAAATTGACCATAGAAAATAAAAACCCATCTTTACAAGAAGGGCATAAAATAGAGAATATTTTTTATTTGGCGAGTATCATTTTTTTTACTTTTGATAATTTTAAACCTGCGTTACTTTCAAAATCGAGTTTATAAAAATATATACCAGAAGCATATCCGCCTTTTGTAGAACCTCCGGAGGTAAAAGATGAAGTATTCCATTCTATTTTATGATTACCGGAAGAAATTATTCCATCAGATAAAATTTCTACTAATTCTCCCTGGGCGTTATAAATCTTCAAAGACAGAAATCCTTCTTCGGGAATCGTAAAAGAAATAATTGTACTCGGATTAAATGGATTCGGATAATTTTGGGATAAATGAAATGAAGAAGGATTAAATTCAACAGCAATAACATTGGAATATGAGAAGTCCCCATCAAAATCTAATTGCTTTAAACGGTAAGAATATTGTCCTGAATTCTGAGGTAACTCAAAAAAAGAATATACATTTTGTGTAGTTTTTGTTCCAGATCCATTTACAAATCCAATTGTAAAAAAAATACTTTCATCGATAGATTTTTGAATTTCGAATCCGCTATTGTTCAATTCCGTTGCAGTTATCCAGCTTAAAAAAATTCCATTGTTTTTAGAAACAGCAGTGAATGAAATTAACTCAACAGGAACAGAAGGAGAAACAAAGACCGGAAACTTCACCCCAAAATTCCATTCATCATTTGTAGGAATTTCATTACCGTTCACACTATTTGCAGCAGAATAAATTGTGTCCCATCCTTGCAATGACGAAGAATAATTGAAAATCCAACTTATTGTATCATTCACAGATGGGAAAGCTAAAGGTGAATGATGTGTAAGTTCATTATCTATTTCAACTACAGATGTGTCAACAGGAGAAACATTTCCAAATCTTGAGGCAACATTAAAACCTCCCAAAACTGCAGGCCCGCCTGTAAGGTAAATTTTGTACTGAACATTTTCACCTTGTGCAATAGTATCTGGTCCATCAATCCAAACATTAACAGATGAGCCTGGAGTTAATGAATGACAAAGACAACCTTCCCCATTTAATTGAGTAGCCCCAACAAAACCGGTTATGAATTCGACAGATGCAAAACCTACAATTGATAAAAACACAAAAGAAAGAAGAATATTTATTTTCATCACTCAGTTCCCCTTTTATTTTTTATTTTAAAAATAACATTTTTTTAGTATGTGTAAAAGTAACACCATTGTTTCCGATGGCTTCAAGTAAGTAAAGATATGTTCCGCTTGACAAATTATCCGCGGTAAAATTAATATTATGTATTCCTGCAGAATAATCTTTATTTACTATTTCAGTTATTTCTTCACCAAGCATATTAAAAAGTTTTATCCTTACAGAAACATCAACCGGTAATGAGAAATGAAATGTAGTTGATGGATTGAAAGGGTTAGGATGATTCTGTGATAAATAAAAGTCAGAAGGAGTAATCCCATCAACTTCAAGAACATCAGAATATTCAAATGTACCATCGAAGTCGATCTGTTTTAATCTTAAGTAAATCCTTGAAGATAATGGTTCATCAACAATATAGGAATAACTATGTTGTCCTGTAGAAGTTCCAAACCCAGGAATAAAGGTTAATTTATTGAATAACTGACTATCATGACTTAATTCAACTTCAAATCCATAATTATTTATCTCAGTGGCTGTTATCCAATCCAGTGTTACTTTATTATTTATTACTTTCGCAGTGAATGACGTTAGTTCAACTGGAATAAAATAATCTGAATTAAGTTTCCATAACCCATTACTCTGTGCTGCAAATACAGTCATAGTATCCACAATATAAACCTGGTAATTACTTGAACCGGTAGATGCAGAAACCCAACTGATTCCACCATTGTGAGTTATATACATTACTCCACCGGAGAATCTGCCGGTTATAACATAATTAGAATTGTTAGGGTGAACATGAACTCCCCACATATTTTGTCCGTTGAAGAAACTTAATGAATCCCAGGTAGCACCATAATCTGTGGATTTTAATAATCCACCATTACCACCCCATCTTGTTGCCCAGGCAATTCCTGGAGTTTGATAATCAACTGCAATTGTTGGAATTTCACCGGTAGTGTTATGTACTTGGTTCCAGGTTTGCCCATAATCTGTACTTCTAAAAATTCCTGTCATATTATCTCCAATGAGAATGATACTTGTATCCGGGAAAACTTCAATATCACAAGGTGTTGAACAGCCAACGGAATCTATAATGATTGTCCAGGTATCTCCAAAATTTGTAGAGCGCATAAACGTACTGCCGCTCATTGTATAAATAGTATCAGTATGACCTGGATCTGGAGTCATCGGTATTCCAAAGTAGGAAAAATTTAAACTATCAGCAACGATATTCCATGTTGTACCTGCATTTGTTGTTTTAACAATTTTATCACTCCCAATCGCAACCAGGAATACAGAAGGATTATCAACATTTAAAATTATATTTTTAATTTGTGTGGCTCCCGGGATTGGAATTCCTAATGAAGAAAAAGTCTCACCCCTGTCTGTACTTTTATAAACTGTATTAATACTTCCATAATAAACATTATTAGAATTATTTTTTTCAACATCAACCGGTCCTCCGAGACTTAAACCAGGTTGCTTTAACTCCCAAAAATATTGCGGATAAACAAATGAAGAACAAAATACAGAAATAGTTAAGGCAGTATAGAATACTCGCATTAAACTTTACCTTTATTTTTATGTTAGTGGAACATTTGAAAACCAAAATAACAATATTTGTTTTAATTCAACAATGTGCTATTGAAATAACTTATGCTTTAAATAAAGCTTGTTTATTCAAAGTTTATGGAAAGAATAATAAAAAATGGTTAAGTTCATCTTTAAAAATTTTAATGATTATGAATTTAGATGTTATTGTCTTTGCGGCTCACCCCGATGATGCTGAAATTGGTATGGGGGGAACAATTGCCATGTTAACAAAAAATGATTTTAAAGTAGGCATAGTGGATTTTACTAAAGGTGAACTTGGAACAAGAGGCTCAGTTGAAATAAGGCAGGAAGAAGCTTCCCAGTCAGCAATTATTTTAAAAATTGCGGTAAGAGAAAATCTTCATATTCATGATGGAAATATTCAGGCTAGCGAAGAGAATCTGATAAAAGTTATAGTGGCTATAAGAAGATATAAACCTAAAATAATTTTTGCTCCATTCTTTCAGGACA
>CAZECH010000309.1:0-4069 GCA_964510675.1 uncultured Ignavibacteriaceae bacterium | reverse complement strand
GTGAAGTACAGTATCTTTTCCCCACCATGATTTAAGATAATAGAAAATATCTTTTGGAAAGCCGCAAAGATCAACCATCCCTGATTGATTTATAACTGCAGGCCAAACATAAGGATTTGATTCACCCCGGTAATCGAAACCTGTCCAGTAAAATAATCCGGCTAGGAAAGGGCGGGCTTTATAAAATTGCCATCCAATTTCTGTAACGAATCTATCATTTCTTTTATTCGTGGGCTCCATATGTGCGAGGCTGTTATCTGTTTTATAAATTCCTCTGGATTGCTTGATATTACTTTCTTCAGATCCTACAGCAGGTTGCCAGGGAAACTTGGAATGGTGAATATCAATATCTCCTTGAGTAAGATAATTGTAACCCATAACTTCTGCGACCATTCCAATGCCGTAATCCCATCCTCCGCTGCATGCCGCAGTGAAAGCACGTGATGAATCCAGACGTTGGGCAAATGTTTGCATTGTTTCTGTAATGCGAGCCCCTTTAATATTTCCTTCTATAGACCATTCCTCATTACCCAGCGACCACAATATAACGGATGGATGGTTCCTGTCTCTTTTAATAAGCCGTTCGAGGCAGCTAAAATGCTCTTCGTTGCTTCCCATCAGACGGTTCTCATCAAGCACAAGCATACCGAGCCTGTCGCAGACATCAAGCAATTCAGGTGTAGGTGGATTATGAGAAGTACGTATAGCATTGCTGCCCATTTCTTTTAATCTTTTAATCCTGAATTCCTGCAGGGCATCAGGGATAGCAGTTCCAACCCCTGCATGATCCTGGTGAACATTCGTCCCGATGATTTTAACATTTTTGCCATTTAAGAAGAAACCTTCATCAGGATCAAACCGAACAGTACGTATTCCAAATGTAGTTTCATAAGAATCAACTACTTGCCCCTTAGAACGAATTACAGTTTTTAATTTATGAAGAAAAGGAGTGTCAACAGACCATAACTTAGGATTAGTAACATTATATAGACTTGAATATTCTTTTTCTTCATTGGGATTAAGAATTAATTTCTTATTCGAACCGGATACAATAGTTTTTCCTTCAGCATCAATTATAATTTCTTCAATATCAAATACTGATTTTTCAATGGACTTATTATTTACCGTAGTCCTGCAGTTAATATCGGCCGAATTATCTTTTAAATTTGTTGTTACAAAAGTACCATAACGGGCAACATGCAAAGGAGAGGTTTTTGTAAGCCAGACATGTCTGTAAATCCCCGCTCCTTCATAATACCAGCCTTCTTCTATTGTAGCATCCACACGGACTGCAATTGTATTATCTTCGCCATATGTCAGATAATCAGTAATATCATAACTGAAACTTGTATAACCGCTGTGTTCAGTACCAAGATAAAATCCATTAACCCAAACTATAGAATTCCGGTGAACTCCATCGAATTCAATTGAGATACGTTTGCCAAGGTCTGATCCAGGGATGAAAAATTTTTTGCGGTACCAGCCGACACTGTTCTGAGGAAAACTCCTGCCGATTACTTTATATCCGTGGCTGTGTCCGCCTGTTGAATCGAATGGAAGTTCGACACACCAGTCATGCGGAAGGTCTAAAATCCGCCACGCACGGTCATCAAAATTTTCAGATGCTGCACCATCACCATAACCTGCCTTTGCAAAATAAGAGAAGTAACCGCTCCCGTTATCAAAATCCTGCTTAGTATCATAAGAATGCCCTAATGCAAAACGCCATCCGAAATCCATAAGTAAATGTTCACGAGGAGATATCTCAACATTTTTGTCCTGTGCCTGACCATTGTTCAGGTAAATAATTGTGGAAAGACAAACGATAAACAAAAATGAAAAATAGTTACTGAATAAATTTTTCATTGTAATTTTAATTTTATTGATTGAGATGTTTATATATCTTTTTATCAAATAAAGTTTCTGCCCTTATGCATCTTAAAGATTTCTAATTAATTTTCAAATAATAAGACTTATGTTAACCACAAATTTAATATTTTTATAGATAGATTTTTTAAGAGTATTTTGTACTGACATTACCCAAACCCAAATTTTAAGTGAGGCAAATGTGAAGTCAATAATTATAATCTTATTTGCTTGTTTCCTTTTTATCAATATAAATGCTCAGGGAATTATTAAAGAAACAAAAGAAGACCATGATGCAAGAATGGAATGGTGGCGCGATGCCCGTTTTGGTATGTTTATTCACTGGGGTCTGTATGCAATTCCTGCAGGTCAGTGGGGAGATCAGACAAATTATGCTGAGTGGATTCGAACTCAGGCAGAAATTCCGATTGAAGAGTATAATAAATTTGTTTCTCAATTTAACCCGGAAAAGTTTAATGCCGGGGAATGGGTAAGAACTGCAAAAGATGCCGGTATGAAATACATTGTTATAACTTCAAAACATCATGATGGTTTTTGCTTATTCGATTCTAAATATACAGACTATGATATGATGTCCACACCATTCAAGCGGGATATTCTTAAAGAACTTTCCGAAGAATGTGAGAAGCAGGGAATCAGGTTATGTTTTTACCATTCAATTATGGATTGGCATCATCCTGATTATTTACCAAGAAGAGATTGGGAAAAAAACAGATCAACTGAAGGTGCCGACTTTGAAAGATATGTTCAACATATGAAAAATCAATTAAAAGAATTAGTAACAAATTATGGCGATATCGGTGTGCTCTGGTTTGATGGTGAATGGGAAAACACCTGGAGCGATGAACGGGGGATTGATTTATACAATTATGTTCGAAACCTTAAAAAAGATATCATAATAAATAACCGTGTAAGTTCAAGCAGAAGCGGTTTCGAAGGTTTTACATCAGAAGGAGGTTTTGCAGCAGACTTTGGAACACCCGAGCAGCAAATTCCTGCTACCGGCTTACCGGGAGTTGATTGGGAAGCCTGTATGACAATGAATGATCACTGGGGATACAATAAAAATGATAATAACTGGAAGTCAGTTAAGTCTATTATTCAAATGCTTGCCGATATTGCTTCAAAAGGTGGTAACTATCTTTTAAACGTCGGACCAACTTCAGAAGGAATTTTCCCGCAGGAAAGTGTTGAGATACTTGGGGGAGTTGGAAAATGGATGAAAGTTAATGATGAATCAATTTACGGTACATATGCAAGTCCGTTTAAGAATTTGGAGTGGGGGAGATGTACACAAAAAGATATTGAAATAAACACAAGACTTTATTTACATATTTTCAACTGGCCGGAGAATGGTAAACTCATAATACCTGGAATATACTCGGAACCAGTCGTTTCTTACCTTTTATCAGATAAAAATAAAACTAATCTTAAAGTTGAACGAAATGAAGATGCATTAATAATCTCTGTTCCTTCAAAAGCTCCTGATGAAAATAATAGTGTTGTTGTGCTTGATATTGCAGGTAAACCGGATGTTAATAATCCCCCTGCTTTCGAATCAGGTGAAAAAATATTTATTGAAAGCCTGGAAATATTTTTAAAATCAGATCGCAATAATATTGAAATCAGATATACAACTGATGAAAGCATTCCATCAATAGAATCTCCTTTAGTTCCCGGTCATATCACTTTAAAAGAAACTACAATTTTATCTGCAAGATGTTTCCGGGATGGAAAACCAGTCAGCGGAACTGTGAAAGAAACTTTTACAAAAATTAAACCGGAAGAAGCAGTAGAAATTAAAAATCCAGAGAAAGGAATCCGATATAAATATTTTGAAGGTAAGTGGGAAACAATTCCCGATTTCAGTAAGATTAAACCTGTAGATGAAGGGATTATTAAAAATATATCATTGGAAAAAAGAAAATTATCAGATTATTTTGGATTTGAGTTTACAGGTTTTATTAAAATTCCAAGTGATGGTATTTATACTTTTTATACGGCTTCAGATGATGGAAGTAGTTTGCATATAGGTGATAACTTAGTTGTTGATAATGATGGACAGCATGGAATAGTTGAAAAAAGCGGAGTGATAGCACTTAGTGAAGGTTATCACCCGTTTAGAGTTATTTTCTTCGAGCATTCAGGAGGTGAGGATATTAAAGTTTATATGAAAGGTCCC
>CAZECH010000308.1:0-4107 GCA_964510675.1 uncultured Ignavibacteriaceae bacterium | reverse complement strand
TATTGATTATATACTTTCAGCCGAAGGACAGGAGATAATTAAATCCAACGGGCTCTTACCGGCTAATTAATTTTACCCAAGGTATTGAATGAAATTAGTTGGTGAAAAAGGAGTCAGGCGGATACTTATGGCTACGGCATTCTCGGCAATTTCTGCATTGCTGTTGATTGCTCTTTTTATAATCAGTGAAGGACTTCCGTTTATTTTTAGTTATGGTTTAGGTGAATTTCTTTTTACTTCGGAGTGGCAGCCGCACCTGGGCAAGTTTGGTATTTATCCGATGGTTGTTGCTTCATTATGGGTTACATTTGGAGCTATGGTAGTTGGGGCTCCGCTTGGAGTTGCAGGTGCTTTTTTCTTAAGTGAATATGTCCCCAAAGCTGTTATGAGGGTAATAAAACCAACTATTGAGCTTTTAGCCGCTATACCATCAGTTGTATATGGATTTATGGGAGTTATGGTGCTTGCACCAATTATCCGTGATAACTTAGGCGGTCCCGGTCTTTCTCTGCTGGCAGCTTCAATCATTCTTGGTATAATGATATTGCCAACAGTAATTAGCATTTCCATTGATTCGATTTTAGCAGTCCCACAATCTTACCGCGAAGGTTCACTTGCACTCGGAGCTACTGTCTGGCAGACAATTTATATGGTGACGGTCAAAGCATCAAAGTCAGGTATAATTGCAAGCATTATACTTGGAATGGGTAGGGCAATTGGCGAGACAATGGCAGTTATTATGGTTGCAGGAAATTCCGTAAACATACCTTCGTCATCATTGGATTCGGTGAGAACGTTAACGGCAAATATTGCTTTGGAGATGAGCTATGCTACAGGTTTGCATCGCCAGGCTTTGTTTGCAACCGGTGTAATTCTTTTTGTTGTAATTATCATTCTCAACTCAATAGCCAGTGTTGCTATAAGAAAGAAAACGATTAAGAAATGAGAATACACCCAAGATATGTTCAGTATGGTGCTGTAACAATTTTATGGGGCGCTACTGTTATAACATTGATGATATTAATATTCATAATCGTTTTTATTTTAGAAAAAGGTTTGCCTGTTCTCAGCCTGAATTTTCTTACAAGCAATCCGGAAGACCTGGGACGATCAGGTGGAATTTTTCCAACACTTTTAGGAACGGTAATATTACCGCTGCTTGCAATAATAATTGCAACTCCGCTTGGTATTTTTACATCAGTCTATCTTACGGAATACACTAAAGAAACAAAAGCAACAAAGGTAATCCGTTTCGGAACTGATTGCCTTGCAGGAATTCCATCAATCATCTTCGGTTTATTCGGATATATTTTCTTCGTTGTTACACTTGGTATGGGATGGTCAATTCTTTCAGGTGGATTAACTTTAGCGGTAATGGTTTTACCAACAATCATCCGAACTTCAGAAGAGGCAATAAAAGCAGTTCCAAAATCTTACCGGGAAGTAAGCTTTTCACTTGGTGCAACAAAATGGCAGACTGTTAAAAAAGTTATTCTGCCGAATGCACTGCCCGGAATTGTTACAGGCATCATGCTTAGTATCGGTCGTTCGATTGGTGAAACAGCAGCGGTTATATTTACAGCAGGATCATCTCTGCGTATTCCAAGTTCTCTTTTCGATTCAACCAGAACTATGGCAGTGCATTTTTATATTTTGGCCCGTGAGGGAATCTCTGCTGAGAATGCTTATGGAACAGCAGCAACACTCATTATTGCTGTACTTATGGTTAATCTTTCAGCTTACTGGCTGATGAACAGGTTTATTGCAAAGAGAAGTTAAATCTATTTAGCAGGTGATGAATATAAAATTCCACATAGAAAATCTTAATTTTTATTTTAATAAGAATAAAGTTTTAAAAGAAATTAATTTGGATATTCCTTCTAATAAAATTTTGGGAATAATAGGACCGTCCAGCTCAGGCAAAACAACATTCTTAAGAGCATTAAACAGAATGAATGATTTGGAACCAGGTTCGCAGATGGAAGGCTTAATTTTATTGGATGATAAAGATATCTATCAACAGGATTATGATGTAGTTGGTTTGCGGAAAAAAGTCGGGATGGTGTTTGCAATGCCTGTTCCGCTTCCAATGAGCATTTATGAAAATATAGTATACGGTCCCAGGTTATCAGGCATTAATGACAGGAAACGTCTGGATGTATTAGTAGAAAAAAGTCTAACTGCAGCATACCTATGGGATGAAGTGAAAGACCGTTTAAAAACTTCTGCAATGAGATTATCAGGGGGGCAGCAGCAAAGGCTTTGTCTTGCTCGTGTTCTTGCAATGGAACCCGATGTGATTCTTCTCGATGAACCTTGCTCAGGTTTAGATCCGATTTCTACATCAAAGATTGAGGATGCTTTAGCAGAATTAAAAAAAGAATACACAATAATTCTTGTTACAAATAATACAAAGCAGGCTGCAAGAGTTTCCGATAACACTGCATTTTTTCTAATGGGCGATTTAATCGAGATTGGGAAGACTTCACAATTATTTACTGCGCCAAATAAAACAGAAACAAGTGATTATATTACAGGGCGGTTTGGATAAATGAAAAGTAAAGGTGACTCTCAAAATATTATTGAAATAATTAACCTCGATTTGTACTACAGTAAATTCCAGGCATTAATATCAGTCAATATGCCGGTGCAAAAAAATATAATCACAGCACTGATTGGCCCGTCAGGCTGCGGTAAATCAACATTGCTTCGCTGCTTAAACCGAATGAATGATGTTATACCCGGAGTTAAAATAACCGGCAGTGTTCTTTTGGATAGGATTGATATTTATCATTCATCTCTTGAAGTAACTGAATTAAGAACAAGAGTAGGGATGGTTTTTCAGCGTCCCAATCCTTTCCCGTTAACAATATATGATAATGTAATATACGGTCTTAGAGTTGCTGGCATTGGGAATAAAAAAGTGCAAAAAGAAATTGCCGAAAAAAGTTTAAAAGCTGCATGGTTGTGGGAACTGGTTAAGGATAAACTCGATCACCCCGCATTGGAGTTGCCGTTAGATCAGCAGCAGCGTTTGTGTATTGCAAGATTGTTAGCTATTCAGCCGGAAGTAATTTTAATGGATGAACCATGTTCTGCTTTAGATCCGATTGCTACAATGAAGATTGAAGAACTGATGATAGAATTAAAGAAAGATTATACAATCGTTATTGTAACTCACAATATGCAGCAGGCTTCGCGTGTATCAGATTATACAGGATATATGCTGCTTGGAAAGATGATTGAATTTGATAAAACAAAAAATATTTTCATTAGGCCAAAGGAAAAGCTAACCGAGGATTATATCTCTGGTAAGTACGGCTGATAAATTAAGGAGTAATATGCAAAAACATTTTAATGAAGAAATCGATCAACTGAAAATAAGTCTTAACAAAATGGCATCTCTTGTTGATGAACAGGTTGACCGTGCAATACAAGCTTTGGAGACTGGTAATATTGAGCTCTGCCAGGGTATTAAATCAAAAGACCTGGAAGTTGATGCTTATGATAATTTAATTCAAGGCCAGGTAGAAAATATTCTTGCGCTTTTTCAACCGGTAGCAGTTGATTTGAGATTCATAATATCGGCTCTTATGATAAATAACCAATTAGAACGATGCGGCGATATAGCAGTAAATATTGCTCAACGTGTAAAAAAAATCAGCGGACAACATCCGCTTATTATTGAATCACAAATTTCAGAAATGGGAAAGCAAGCCAAGGAAATGCTTAAAGGTGCAATAGATTCTTTCATTAATAATAATAGAGAAATAGCAAATAAAGTAATAGCAAGTGATGAATTAGTTGATAAACTGAACAAACAGATTTTTAAATTTCTTGTTGCAAGAATGCAGGCAGAACCACTATTAATTGAACCTGGTTCACATTTAATTGTCCTATCCCGTCATATTGAAAGATTAGCAGATCATTCTACAAACATTGCAGAGAACCTGGTATTTTTTATTGATGCTAAAATCATAACCCATCAGTGGAAGCTTAAAAAAGAGAGAAAAGATGAGTAGGAATTGTGGAGGAGTGGAGTAATGAAATTTTGGAAGGATAAATACTGGATTATTGATGTTTGATGTTGGATAAGTAGGAGAATTA
>CAZECH010000307.1:0-4115 GCA_964510675.1 uncultured Ignavibacteriaceae bacterium | reverse complement strand
CATTTTTGCAACACCTTCAGGTACACAGCCAATAATTGGTTTTTGAGAGCCCATATATTCAAGCAGTTTACCAGGTAGAATTGCATTAATATTTCTCTTTTTCCCTATCATTAGCCAAAGAACATCGCTCGATACAATTTTCTTTACAGATTCTTTATGATCCACATATCCATACTCTTTAACAAATTCTTCCAGATTTAGTTTTGTAACAAGTTCCTGGTGTTCCTTACCGAGATATCCAATAAAGTTAAGCTGTATTTTGGTAACAATATCAGGTCTTTCAACAGCGAGTTTTTTAAATGCACGCAAAAAATATTTTGGAGTATTATACTCCATAAAAATGCCTGCATAAGTTATAATCATCTTATCATTAAATTTCGGATCCGGTAACACATTTTCAAAATCCCGAAGATCAAAACCATGAGGGATAATTACGATATCATTAAATGTTAAGAACTTAAAATTCTTAATAAGCTTTTCCTTTATTTTCCTGTTAGTAACAATTATTTTATCAACAGCCTTTAATGACAGATATTCCATTCTTTTATGAAGACTTTTGTGAAAAGGGGTAGGATAAAACGCAAAGTAACTGCCATACCAAAGGTCTCTATAGTCAAACATAATAGGAAGATCAAATTTCTTCTTTAATTTTCTGAGATGATAAAAAGAAGAGAATGGTGGTGCAGTTATATAAATTCCATCAAAGTGTTCAGTCTTTAAAAGCTCTATTACTTTTTTAAAAACGAGCTTTGACCAGGAGATTTTATTATCAGGGATAAAGAATGACTGACTGATTCTACTAAGTATTTTTCTAACAGATTCTCGAGGAGGTTTTATAGTTCCGAATCCAGATAAAAGTGAATTAGGTTCTTTGGCACCAACCCTGATAACTCTTATACCGGCTTCATCCACTTCTTTTAACAGAGAATTATCGTGGGCAAAATAACCAACGTTTCCTGTAGTAATAACAGTTGGTTCCCAATCATAATTCTTCATGTATTTAACAAACTTCAGAGTTCTCTGAACCCCACTCAAACCCATTGGGGGAAAATAATATGCAATAACTAATACCTTATACATTTTCATTTATCCGGTTGGAAAAGAATAAGTGTCTTCACGAATTTTAACTATGAGTATGATAATTCGGAGCTTCTTGTGTAATGATTACATCATGCGGATGACTTTCTTTTAACCCTGCTAATGTAATTTTAACGAACTTTGTTTTTGTCTTCAGATAATTAATATTTTTTGCGCCGCAATAACCCATTGCTGCTCTCAATCCTCCGGCAAGCTGATAAATTGTATCCGCAAGAAAACCTTTATAAGGAACACGTCCTTCAACACCCTCTGGAACAAGCTTAGCAATATCATCTTCAACATCCTGAAAATATCTATCCTTACTTCCTCTTTTCATTGAAGAAAGAGAACCCATTCCACGGTAAAGTTTAAAGCTTCTTCCTTCATACAATATTTTCTCTCCGGGACTTTCATCAACACCTGCAAACAAACCACCAATCATAACTGAATCTGCTCCGGAAGCAATAGCTTTTGCAACATCACCTGTCTGCTTTATTCCACCATCTGCAATAACAGGAATTCCTTTTTTCTTAACTGCATTATAAACTTCAGCTATAGCAGTAATCTGTGGTACTCCAACACCGGCAATGATTCTTGTTGTGCAAATTGAACCGGGACCGATTCCAACTTTAACAGCGTCAACACCACAATCCAACAAATCAAGTGCTGCTTCATAAGTCCCGATATTCCCTGCAATTATCTGCTCATATTTAAATTTTTTCCTTGCCTCTTTAATAACTTTCATAACTCCTACAGAATGACCATGAGCAGTATCAATAACAATTACATCAGCACCTGCTTTGGATAATGCACCAATTCTTTCTAAAGTATCTAATGTAATTCCAACGGCTGCTCCTACCCTTAATCTGCCATGTTCATCTTTACATGCGAAAGGGTGTTTTTTCTTCTTTAAAATATCTTTATAAGTGATAAGTCCTTTGATAATACCACTATTATCAACAACCGGAAGTTTTTCAATTTTGTGTTTCTGTAAAATCTTTTCTGCTTTTTCAAGATCAGTCCCAAGTGGAGCAGTTATAAGATTTTCTTTGGTCATCAGATTTCTGACTTTAAGTTTCTTATTTGGTTCAAACCTAAGATCCCGGTTTGTTAAGATACCAACAAGCTTATTGTTTTCGTTAACAACTGGAATTCCTGATATTCTGTATTTCTTCATTATATCAAGAGCATCACCAATAGTTTTATCCGGAGTAAGAGTAATGGGATTCCTAATCATTCCACTTTCCGAACGCTTAACTTTATCTACTTCTTCGCATTGTGCTTCAATAGTCATGTTTTTATGTAGAATTCCAATACCACCTTCACGGGCAATTGCAACTGCCATTTCGAATTCTGTAACTGTATCCATTGCTGCAGAGATAAAAGGAATATTAAGCTTTATCTCATTTGTAAGGCGTGTTGTTATATCAACTTCTCTTGGGAGAATAGATGATCTTGCAGGAACAAGAAGGATGTCATCAAATGTTAATCCTTCCAGAATTTTTTCTTTCTCTTTAATAATGCCCTCTCTCAGTTTAAGTTAATCAAAAGCTGCAAAGCCTGTTATATCTTCGCCAATAATAAGTGTATGCATCTCATGTGTGCCTTCATAAGTTTTAACGGATTCAAGATTTGCCGAATGCCTCATTATCGGATATTCATCAAGTATTCCATTCGCACCAAATATTTCCCTTGCTACTCTTGCAATATCCAAGGCTTTCTCACAATTATTTCTTTTTGCCAAAGAAACATGATTATGCTTTAAAGTTCCGGCATCTTTCATTCTTCCAAGCTGAATATTCAGAAGCTGTGCTTTGGTTATTTCAGTAAGCATATAAACTAATTTTTCCTGAGTCATTTGATAAGCTGCAATCGGTTTGCTGAACTGAACTCTGGATTTAGCATAATTCAAAGCAGCATCATAACAAGTCATCATTGAACCTACAACTCCCCAGGCAATTCCATAACGAGCCTGGTTAAGACACATTAATGCATTCTTCAATCCATCTGTTTTAGGAAGAAGATTTTCGTCAGGAACAAAAACATCCGCAAAAATTAATTCTGAAGTTACTGATGCACGGAGAGAATGTTTTCCTTTCATTTCAGGAGCTGTGAAACCTTTCATTCCTTTTTCAACGAGAAAACCTCTTACAATTCCATCCAGTTTAGCCCAGACAACAGCAACATCGGCAAGTGTACCATTTGTTATCCACATTTTGGCCCCATTGAGCTTGTATCCTCCATTTACTTTTTCAGCTTTAGTTACCATACCCCCGGGGTTAGAGCCATAATCCGGTTCTGTTAAACCAAAGCATCCAATCTTTTCACCTTTTGCTAATTGGGGAAGCCATTTCTCTTTATGTTCTTCACTTCCAAAAGTAAAGATGGGATACATAACAAGGGCGCTCTGAACGGAAACAAAACTTCTTATTCCACTATCGCCTCTTTCAAGTTCCTGCATAACAAGTCCATAAGCTACATTGTTCATCTCGGCACCGCCATATTTTTGCGGAAGTGTTGAACCGAACAATCCTATTTCTGCCATCTTTGGAACAAGCTGAAGGGGGAACTTTCCCTCCCGGTTATATTCTTCAATTATAGGGATGATTTCTTCACTTACAAACTCTCTTACTGAGTCACGTATCATCAATTCTTCTTCGGAAAGAAGAGATTGAATATTAAAATAGTCTACTCCCTGGAATTTAGTCACACAGCACCATGATCTTTCATTATTAAAGAAGAAAATTATCAAATAGGGTTTTGATAAGCAAACTTATGGGAATAATTAGTCCTGACTTGTTATATAAGATCGATCCTCAAATACAAAAATTCATTGTATAAAAATCTTATCAATCTTCTCATCTTTTCATTTGACAACTAACTTCTCTTTTCTTACATTACCATACATATGTATGGTATTTATTTTTATCATTGTAACTCACTAACCGAAGGTGTGCCATGGCAAAAGAGATAACTGAGATTCAGAAAGGTATTCTCAATTTTCTTATAGATCAAAAAACCGGCAGAGGTTTTCCTCC
>CAZECH010000306.1:0-4123 GCA_964510675.1 uncultured Ignavibacteriaceae bacterium | reverse complement strand
ATTCCCTGAAGCATAAGTAATGAACCGAGATTAGCATAACCTAAACCTAAAGTTCGGAATTGGTAACTCAGATGAGCAATTTGCTTGCTTGGGAATTGAGCCATCAAAACGCTAATCTCAAGAATAATTGTCCAGAGTCTTGTTGCATGCCTGTAAGCTTCAATATTGAACTCTTGAGTTTGCGTATCATAAAACTTAACAAGATTTAATGAAGCAAGGTTGCATGCAGTATCATCAAGAAACATATACTCGCTGCAGGGGTTTGATGCTTTTATCGGGCCATCATTCGGGCAGGTGTGCCATTCATTAATTGTTGTATGATATTGAATTCCCGGATCTGCACAAGACCATGCTGCATAAGAAATCTGTTCCCACAAATCTCTTGCAGGAATTGTTTTACATGCTTTTGGTTTTCTTCCTTCTTTTGCGGCTTTTTTCTTTTCTACTCTCCAGTATAAATTCCAATCCCTGTCATTAATAACAGCTTCCATAAATTCATTAGCAACACGTATGGAGTTATTAGAATTCTGTCCTGATACAGTTAAATAAGATTCTGAAGTCCAGTCAACATCATAAACAGGAAACTCAATTGATTTGAAACCAAGTTTAGCAAGTTGAATTACTCTCTCTATATAATTGTTTGGAATGTTTATTTTTCTTGCTTCAATTACTGCATGTTTAAGTTTCTGATTAAGCTGCTTGTTAAACCTGTCATTTTCAGGATGTTCATCATAACAGGCTTTCATAATTGCATTCAGATGCAGGTTGCATAGCTTTGAACCAGTAACAAGTGCTGCTACTTTCTGTTCTTCATGAACTTTCCAATTTACATACTCTTCAATATCAGGATGATCCATATCAAGCGTAACCATTTTGGCTGCTCTTCTTGTAGTACCACCTGATTTAATAGCTCCGGCAGAACGATCTCCTATCTTTAAGAAAGACATTAATCCGGACGACTTTCCGCCGCCGCTTAAAGGTTCATTAACTCCACGGATATCAGAAAAGTTTGAACCTGTTCCCGAACCATATTTAAATAATCTCGCTTCACGAACCCACAAATCCATAATTCCGCCTTCATTAACAAGATCATCATTTACAGATTGGATAAAGCAAGCATGGGGCTGCGGATGTGTATATGCGTCGCTTGAAGCTGTAAGTTCCCCGGTTTTAAAATCAACATAATAATGTCCCTGAGATGGGCCGGAAATTCCATATGCCCAATTCAAACCTGTGTTAAACCATTGCGGACTGTTTGGTGCAGACATTTGGTTTGCAAGCATGAACATGTGTTCATCATAAAAAGCTTTTGCATCTTCTTCCGTGTTAAAATAATTTGCCTGCCAGCCCCAGTAAGTCCAGCAGCCTGCAAGGCGATGAAAAACCTGCCTCGAATCAGTTTCAGATGAATTTCTTTCTTTTTCAGGAAGTTGTTCTAATTTTTCTGTGTCGGCTTTTGATGCCTGAAGCCATGAAGGAACACCCTTTTCTCTTATTTTCTTTAATAATTTTGGAACACCTGCTTTTCTAAAATACTTTTGTGCAATAATGTCGGTTGCAACCTGTGACCATGATTTTGGAACGGTTACATCTTCCATCCTGAAAACAACCGATCCATCGGGGTTTTTTATTTCAGATGTTCTTTTAACAAATTCAATTGATGATAGTGGATCTTTTCCGGCTTCAGTAAAAAATCTTTTTATTTCCATTTGTGTCTCCGTAACATTTTAGAATTTTATTTGTATAATGAACTGATTTTCCCCCTGCGATGATCTTGAACTGAAGGAAGTTGAAGATTTTATTTTTGTTCATTAATTAGTTGGCAATTTTGTGTTAGAGTTTGTTGAACTTTAACACAAAGTAATAAAAAAAATGATTTAAAAAAACAGTGCTTAAAGAATTTTGAAAAATATTTTTTCAGCAGCGAAGAAGCGATGCAAAGTTGAAAATTTTTTTTGAGAAATCAAAATTAAATTTTTTATTTATGCAAAAATTTTATTTTAAAATTTTTTAATCACAAATAGCAAACCAAAATGAAATAAAATTTGATTACATTTGAAAGAGAATTTTTCCGTTTGTGTAAACTTTTTGTAAAACAGATCAAAAGTAGTTTATATTTCAACCGCAATTTTATTTATCAAAGAGTCAGCAATTGTCCGAACAAATCATTGAAGTAAAAAATCTCACAAAACAATTCAAAGAAGTTAAAGCAGTTGATAATCTGAACATTAATGTTTTTAAAGGAGATGTTTTTGGATTTCTTGGTCCAAACGGAGCCGGTAAAAGCACAACAATAAGAATGCTTCTTTCTCTGATTACTCCAAATGATGGCGATATTAAAATTTTCGGAATGTCACTCAAAGAAAAGAGAAATGATATCCTTAGAAAAGTTGGGGCAATTGTAGAAAAACCTGATTTTTATGGCTATTTGTCAGCTTTTAAGAACCTTGAAATACTTGGCAGATTATCAGGAATTAATCCTGCAAAAAATAAAATAATGGAAATCCTTACACTTGTGGGATTGGAGAAAAGATATAAAAGCAGGGTAAAAACTTTTTCTCATGGAATGAAGCAGAGACTTGGAATAGCCCAAGCTCTTCTGCACGATCCCGATCTTATAATTCTTGATGAACCAACTACAGGTTTAGATCCGCAGGGAATGAAGGAGATAAGAGAGCTTATAATCTACTTAAGTAAAGAAAAAAACAAAACCATTTTCCTTTCTTCTCATATTCTTTATGAAGTTGAACTTGTTGCAAACAGGATGATAATTCTAAACAAAGGGACAACACAAGTTGAGGGTTATGTTGAAGATCTTCTGAATGCAAATGAGCTTAAAGTTACTTTCAGAGTTGGTGAGATTGAAAAAGCATTAAAACTTATTGGCGAAAATAAATGGATGAGTAAAATGCAGACTCAAATAGAAGACAGGCTGATATTTAAACTCGCACCTGATGAAATTTCTGTTCTAAATAAATATTTTGTTGAAAATGATATAACTGTAAATGCAGTTGTTCCTTTACGTTCTCTTGAAGAATATTTTCTTAGACTTATTGAAAAAGATAACTGATGTTTACCGTTATAAAAATTGAATTGTACAAAATTTTCAGGAAGTGGAGAACTTATATTGGTTTTATAGCAATTACCGTTATAGTTCCGCTCGTGCAAATCGCTATGTTGATTGAAGGAGAACGATCTCTTGATTTTATGACAAGGAATCTTCAACAGTCCTTTATTTTCGTCGGAAATCTTCTAAATGCATATTTAATTTCTTATTTGATTCTTAATGCGCTTACAATACATATTCCTTTTTTAGTTACTTTGGTTACAGGTGATCTTTTAGCGGGAGAAGCAACCGCCGGAACTTACCGGTTAATTTTAACAAGACCTGTTTCCCGTTTAAAATTAGTTACAGCTAAATTTTTTGCAGGCATCATCTATACAAACCTTTTGGTACTTTGGTTAGCAATATTAAGCCTGGGAATTGGTATTGCAATGTTCAGTGTTGGTGAATTGATAGTGATAAAAACCTCGACTGTTATAATCTTTGCAAAAAATGATGTATTGTGGAGATTTATTCTTGCTTATGGATTTGCAGCTTTAAGCATGTCTGCTGTTGCTTCACTTGCTTTCCTTTTTTCTTCTCTTGTTGAAAATGCAATAGGACCGATTGTAACAACAATGGCTGTTATAATTGTTTTTGTAATCATTTCTGCAATTGAAATAAATGTTTTTCAGGATATAAGACCTTATTTGTTTACGAATTATATGTCCAATTGGAGATTATTTTTTGATGATCCAGTTGATTATACAGAAGTCTTAAAATCCAGTGGAATTTTACTGGGACATATTGTATTCTTTTTTGGACTTGCAGTATTCATATTTAAAAAGAAAGATATACTTTCCTAAGAGCAAGAATAAGTACAAGTGCAAGTACAAGTTCAAGTTTAAGTTCAAGAAGGAAGGAACATAAGATGATATTCTTTGTATTACATTTTAAGTTTGATTTGGAGTTAAAATGAAAATACTTCTTTTTTTATTATTGATAAGCTTCAATTTTTCCACTGCTCAGAAAAAAGATCCTGATAAAATACTCGAGGAAGCCAAGAAAAATATGGGCCTG
>CAZECH010000305.1:0-4134 GCA_964510675.1 uncultured Ignavibacteriaceae bacterium | reverse complement strand
CGTCTTGGAGGTGTCCGGGATCTAATTAATTCTAATGAATTGATCATGATTTGGAGCCAGGGAGATAACCAAAATTCACAATTTTGTTATCAGAGAATTTTCGATCTTGATTTAACACATCCCGGAGGGGTTGATTCTACATTAATTAAAAAGCCTCTGAACATTGATTCTTCTATTAGTGGAAATAAAAGGTTAGCTGTATCAACCGGAAATTTTCTTGGAGGAAGTTTCAAACATTTTGTCTCTGCCTGGGAGGGGCCAAATAATTCTGTTACTGTTCTTGTCCCTGAAATTGACCCTGGTACTCTTTCACCGATGAATGGTTACAGACTTTCATTTGCCGGACTTGCTACATTTGGTAAAAGAAAGATTCATGTTGAAACCGGTGATTTTTTTGGAAATAGTCAGGATGAATTTGTAGTTGCTTTTCAGGGTGCCGACAGCACAGTTCATATGCAGCTATGTTCTTTTAATCCGGGAAGTTTAATCCCTCAGCTACAGGGCAGTATAAATGATGAAAAAACATTGCCCCCAAATTCCTTTCTGAATAATTGGGATATTGTTGCGGGGGATTTTGACAGGGATGGATTCGATGATATTGCGCTGCTGTTTGTAAAACCTCTCGGAGGTAATGGTTGGTCGCTTTTTGTAACTATTTACTCAATAAATGAAAACGGGGATTTTATCAGGAAATCATCTCAGGAAGTTTTCCAGGAACCGGCATATCAGGTTACCGAAATAAATATCGATGGAACTGCGGGAGCCTTTGATGCCGATGCAGGTTTAGAATTGGCATTCGGATTTTCATTTTTCCAGGGAGAGGAGCAGGGTAATGATACATATATATATATTATTGACATCAGGAATAGCCTTAATATTATAGATGTAGATGATATAATAAGAGTTGCCCGCGATGTAGTTGGGCCGAATGACATGCCTCCTTTCAATGTTGCAGCCGGAGATTTGAACAGAGATCATCATGATGAACTTATTCTTATGTCAGGACAAACCTTGTATGTCTATGAAATGGATACACAGGGTATTCCTTTATTTAAATCACAAAGAAGTGTTTCGTCAACAGGAACCAATTCAGGCAGTGATGCATTTTTAGCTATTGAAGATATGGATCTTGATATGAGCTCAGAAATTGTAGTTGCAAAGAGCTTCGAGGATCTTGAACCGAATGGGCTTCAGCATTTCGAGTTACATGTTTATAGCCTTGATACTCTGCTTATCAATTACACATTAAAAGCACGCAGGCTGAATGAAGAACCAATATTAACAAATAGTGGGATAAGAAGTTATGCAATAGCGTTAGGCGATTTTGACGGCGACAGAACAAGGCTGGGAGAACCTGTACATTATCGTAAAAACGGTGTAATGCAGCCTACAGTTGTTCTTTATACACCACCTGTACATTATGACATTTTCGATAATACGGTTTTTGACCTGAGCAGCTGCTTTCCTGATCAGTCATGCGGTTATACCTCTTCATATATTCAATCCACAACTGTTGATACAACAATTACAACCGAGATTCATGAAGATTGGGGTGGTGATGTCACAGTAACCGGATCAGAATTTATATTAAAACAAAAAGTAAAAGCTACATATGGAGATAAATTCAGTCTCAAAGAAACTTCATCAACTTCTTACACAATTACCACAGGAAGAGTATCTGCTGGTGATGATTGGATATATGCTAATGTTTATGATATCGATTTTTACGAATACCCGGTTTACGATAGCCTTAATTCAGTACCAATAGGTTATTTTCTTGTAACCATTCCCAGAAATCCCCGTCCTATATGGATAGAACTTAAGGATGATGATATTCTCGGAAATCAATTCAGACCTGATCACGAAACTGGAAACATTTTATCTTATAGATCTGCCAATACATATGATACATCACGAGTGATTGTTAATTTTCCGGAACAAACGGTTGGTGCGACAGGAAATAGTTTTGTTTCCCTCCAAATCCAGTCCTTTCGTGAAAATAGTGTCGATACAAGTTGGGATGCAGGAGTAGAAATAGGAGGTACTCTTGATCTTACAGCAGATGTTGGAGGGTTTGATGTAGGCTTAGAAATTGAAGTAAACGGACACTATAATTATGGCGAAATTTATACCCAGACAGTTAAAGTACAGCAGTCGCTCGAAGTAAGAGGAGATCTTGGACATCTGGAACCACAGTTTGGAACAAGCGGGACTTACTATGTTCAGCCCTATTCCTACTGGACGTCTTATGGTGCTCTTGCTCTGGACTATAAAGTTACACAACTACCTGTCGGCGGGAATTCATTCTGGCAGTCTAGGTACGGTAATAAAACCGATCTGGCATTCAGTCTTCCATGGAGGTACGATCCCGAAAAAGGATACCCTCTCCCGGGGAATGATTCAACCTACAGATACAGGTCAAGGGATATCAAGCTTTCCAAAATAGATCCCCGGGGTGGTGATACAGTTTTAATAGCAGCCAGAGTTCGTAATTTCGGATTGCAGGATGTTGCGTCGCCATTTACAGTCAAGTTTTATAATGGTAATCCTGAGAACGGCGGTATTCAAATAGCTGAAGCAAATGTAGATACCACCATTTCTGTGCGGAGTTATAGAAATGTTATTGTTCCATGGGCAATTCCGCTCAGTTTGCCATTGGAAAATTTAAGAATTTATGCAGTTATAGATCAGGAGAATGCTGTAACAAATGAAGTCCATGAAAATAATAATATGGGCTGGGCTCCGGCAATTGGATATGGTTCATTGGTTAACGTTGAATCAGACCAAACACAACCCGAACAGTTTATACTATATCAATCTTATCCAAATCCTTTCAACCCAACGTCAACAATACAATATTCGATTCCGAAAAGTGAAGTCGTAAGCATTAAAGTTTATGATATACTGGGAAGTGAAGTCGCATTGCTTACTAATGAATATAAAACTGCAGGAACTTATACAGTAAATTTTAATGGAAGTAATTATGCAAGCGGGGTATACTTCTACCAGTTACGTGCCGGAAACTTTATTGAGACTAAGAAAATGATTTTAATAAAATAGTATCAAGTATAAAGATTATAATTAATAAACAAACCTTTCTTGTACGAAGCTTTAGAGAATTTTTTTGAATCTGTCATTTCCACGAAGGTGGGAATCTCTGTTTTGATTACATAGGTTCCCATTTTCGCTGGAATGACAAAACTTACAAATAATTGTTCTGGGAAGCGTTTTAATTTTTTATGAGAATTCTTATTGAATCTCAACTAAAATTTTCTTTTCTTCTGTTTGATATTTCCCATAAAATATTTAGGATAGTTTTTTGAAAGAAAGATTCTGGTTCTTCTCTTTTATCTTTTCTATCTCTTTTTGCATAATACTGTATCCTCAGGAAATTGCATTCAACTTTCAAAATTTTACTATTGAACATGGTTTAAGCTCAAACAGAGTAACTTCATTCTTACAGGATAGAAAAGGTTTTATCTGGATTGGAACCGAAGATGGTTTAAACAGGTTTGACGGCTATTCTTTCAAAGTATATCTGAATAAAAGAGGAGATAAGAATTCAATTTCCCATAATTATATCTGGTCGCTATGTGAAGATAATAAAGGGAATATCTGGATTGCTACAAACGGCGGCGGTCTGAACAAATTCGATCCTGTTTATGAAAAGTTTTATCACTACAGAAATATCCCGGAAGATACAACATCAATAAGCTCGGATATTGTACAATGTGTTTATATCGATAAACAAAATAATCTCTGGGCAGGGACATGGGGAGAAGGCGTAAATCTTTTAAATCCCGAAACAAATTCTTTTATAAGATTTAAAAATTATGCGGATGATCCATTATCATTAAGCAGTAATAAAATATGGTGTGTTTACGAAGATTCAAAAAATAATTTGTGGATTGGAACTGATAACGGGGGATTAAATCTGTACAACAGAAACAAAAACAAATTTCATCATTTTCTTCCAAATGAGGGTTCCCCAAATTCAATAAGCGGAAGCAGTGCAGTTACAGTGCTTGAAGATTCAAGAGGATATTTATGGATTGGTACCTATGGCGAAGGTCTTGACAGGTATGATTATAAAACCAAAACATTTAAAAAATGTAAACCCGGTAAAATCGGATC
>CAZECH010000304.1:0-4153 GCA_964510675.1 uncultured Ignavibacteriaceae bacterium | reverse complement strand
AGAAGAATCATTTAGAAAAAAGTCTTGACTCGAAGTTTGTGCCACGATGATTTGGATAAATAAAATATGAGATAAAAAAAAGGAGAAAAGAAGATTGGAAATGGATGTTGAGAAATTGAAAATTTTTATTATCAATGTTTTCTCCGGGATTTTAGCAACTGCATCATGGTTAAAAATTATAAAATCTTTTAATACTTTTTATCAGATCATACTGAAAACAATTTGCAATTATTTCCATAATACTAACTTATTCTATTCAAAGACAATGGTTTTCTTACTGTGTATAAGAATACGGTGTTGTGAATGGTAATTCTCTTTATCGAACCGATGTTTTATTGAAAGAGAACCTGTTTAAAAATATTATTTCAATCTTAAACAAGTTCTCTCTCAAAATTTTTCACTTATTTCATAAGCATAAGTTTTTTAACACTAACAAAACTACCAGCTTCAATCCGGTAGAAATATACACCACTGCTAAAGCTCGAAGCATTCCAATTTGCCTGATACCTTCCTTGTAGTTTTACTTCATTTACTAACTCAGCTACCTTTTGTCCAAGTATATCATAAACTGCAAGAGTTACATGAGTTTCCTTTGGAATATCGTACCTGATTGTTGTAGCAGGGTTGAATGGATTTGGATAATTCTGGCTTAATTTATATTCAGTTGGTAATACTGCAGTTGCATCTTCTACATCAACAGGAACTGACCCATTATATGGTAAATCATTCCTTACACCGGTCATATTGTTTTCAGGAATAAACTGTAATCTGTAATCCGACAGAAACTTTACAGTACCAAGATATTTTGGAGTATTCCAAGCTGCATCAAGCAAAACAGCACCCCACATCTCTGATGCCTGACGACCATTACCATCATTATCATGCAGGTTGATTGCTAATCCAAAAACACTATCAACGCCAACAGAAATAACCTCACCATTACTACTTTGGATAGCTGACCACTTAATTGCAGTTTCAAATGTATAACCACCTGCTCTTTGTCTGCGTGAGAATATCTTAAGTGAATCCGCTACGTTGTTCAGACTATCTCCAGGTGTCATACCGGGTGCGGTAACACGAGTATCCCAGATTGAAGGAGATGCATTACCTGCTACAAACTGAGTACTGTCGGTTGGCTGTGGATCAAACTTCAACTCGACATTATCCACCTCCCATACATTTGTTGTTCCACCATTGGAAAGTGTATCATCTGTTACATCCATATACATATAGAGCCAATCATTATCCCAAAAAGTCCATATAGCACCTGATAAATCAGCATTATTTACAGGAGTACCATTATCGTTGGCTACATGTGGTCTAAACCGGATATACCCGGCATCAGTTGCACCTGACTCTATTACCTGGTAGACTCTATCTTTCTGTCCATCAACATTTATATAGAAAGGTGTTTCATCAAAAGGTATTGGATTGTAAACACCTGTGATATTATTTGTCGGATCAAACTGCACTTTATTGTCCGGCAAAAACTTCACTCTTCCAAGATTATTAGGGTTACTCCAAACAGCATCCAGCATAACAGCTGCCCATGTGACTGATGCTACACGGGTACCACCTACAACCTGATCATTATCATGTATATTAATAGCCAGACCAAAAATACTGTCAACAGCAACCGGGATGTGCTCACCAGCAATAGAGAGAGTATCCCATTTAATTGCAAGTTCAAGTGCATAGCCATCTGAAGTAATTCTTCGCGCCCATTGTTTCATAGAATCGGGGATATTGTTTAGACTATCTGATCCTGTTCCATTAAGTATAGTTAGATTAGGCGGGAAAATGGAATTTTGGTTTTGAGTACCATCAGTGGGAAGTGGATCGAATTTCAACTCTAAACCATCATCCTGGTATGAATTTGCGCCGCTGCCGGAAATGGTGTCATCCTTTACTTCTGTATAGAAGTAAAACCATGTAGTATCCCATGCTGCCCACATCTTTGCAGACAAATCAGCATCATTTTTAGCAACTCCATTATCATTACCAGCATAAAAGTGAAGCTGTAAGTAACCATCATCAGGTCCTGTTAAGGTGTTGTACCAATCATCCCTTTCACCATCAACTACAATGGCAAACTCTTGTGCTGCACGACTAACTGTAATATCATCTACGTACAAGCTGGGTGTTGCAGCTTCATTGCCTGCCTGCATTAGCAATTGGAAACCGATTCTTTGAAGCGGTAAAGCAATTGCCGGCAAGGTATGCTCAATAGTATTCCATGCATCACCTGTTATAGAAGATCCATTAAACCACTGAGCGTTCCATGCCCAGCCATCACCAGTCTGCCAAAAAATTTGTACTCCATTAACATTAGCTAAGTCTGCTGCAGAGATCCATATTTTATAGCTGAGGACATCACCCTCCTGAAGGTTCTCATAAACATCATTTTGAAGATTAATTTCTAGAGTGCCAGTTGCCTTTACAAGTTTGACTGATTGCGTACCGCTAACTGCCTGCTCAGTGCTAACTGCTATAGATGCCCCACCAGGACCAGATTGCCAATCACCTAATCCTGATTCAAAATCCCAAGTTTGTACAACGGTTTGTGCCCTGAGTGCATTTACTCCCAGTAGCAGAAAAATTGTAACAAAAGCAATTATAAATAAGTTCGAAGGCTTTCTCATTTCTTCCTCCTTAATTTTTAATTAAAAAGACTATCTGCCATGACTCGACCCTGCCTCAACTTGATTGTCGTACCAAAGCGGGCAAATCGAGACAGGTTGAACGTTGAACAATTTACAACTTTCATACCCCCATAAATAGTTCTAAAAAGCATTGTTGATGTGTAGCCGAATAACCACCTCCTCAGGGAAAATTTTATTTTTGAAATATATTCTGTCATTAAATTTATATAATTTTTATTTATTATTTTAATGTTTTTTCAACTTTGTTTATAAAAGTAAGTTGATTTTCTTTGTCATTTTAAAAACGCTAAAAAGATTTTTTTCTCACCATACTATTGCTAATCAAAAATTATAGTTTTTTTTCCATGGACAAGAATGCGATGTTGCGCATGATAAAAAAGTGCACGCGCAAGAATTATGCGCTCAAGATCCCGCCCTTTACGAACTAAATCATTAACCGTATCTTTATGAGTAATTCTAATAATATCCTGTTCAATAATCGGCCCGTCATCTAAATCATTAGTTACATAGTGACTAGTCGCACCAATAATTTTCACTCCTCTTTCATAGGCTTGTTTGTATGGATTGTTACCTGCAAACGCAGGTAAAAAAGAATGATGAATATTAATAATCTTATTGGGGTATTCCTTTACAAACTGCGGAGACAGAATCTGCATATAACGTGCAAGGACAATTGTATCAATGTTATTCTCTTTCAATAAAACCAGTTCATTTTTTTCCTGTTCAATTTTATTATCACTAGTAATTGGAAAGTAGAAGAACGGAATATTATAATGGTCAGCTAACGGATTCAAATCCTGGTGATTGGAAATAATAAGTGGGATATCAATACTAAACTCTCCAAGAAGGTGCTTCCACAAAATTTCCTGGATGCAATGATCATATTTTGAAACAAAAATAGCAACCCGCAGGTTTTTGCCTGTTAAATTAATTTTCCATACTGCATTAAACTCTTTTGCCAATGGAGTAAATGCCTCAACAATTTCTGATGCAGGTATTGAAAAATTTTTCATATCCCAAGCTATTCTTAGAAAAAAATGTTTTTCATCCACATCTACATGTTCATCAAGATCAAGAATGTTCCCTCCCCGTTCAAAAACGAAATGTGAAATCCTTGAGACTAATCCTCTCCTATCCTTACATGAAAGAAGCATGATAGCTGTTAAGTTATTTTCATCCACAGAATTTTACCTTAATAATATCATTTTCTTCTGAAGCTTAACATTATCTGTATCTAAACTATAAAAATAAACTCCTGAAGAAACTCCTTTATCGTTATCATCTTTAGCATCCCAGGTAACAGAATAACTACTATATCCTTTCTCATTATTTACTTGTTTTATCATTCAATCTTTTTAAATATTTCCTGTCCGTTAAAATGCTCTATCTGAAACCCTGTAATTTTACCGGATTCATTTTCATTAAAATGGAGAAACAGATATTGACCTTTTACAAAAAAATCTTTTTCATTCTCCGCATAAAGTTTTAGT
>CAZECH010000303.1:0-4155 GCA_964510675.1 uncultured Ignavibacteriaceae bacterium | reverse complement strand
ATAATAAAATTTAACGGATTACCTTTAAAAGATTGGCAAGGTCTTATGCAAATATCAAGATTAAATCTTTGACGGAGACCAACTATCGGTGAAAAGTAAGTATAACCTTTTCCTTTTAATGCAGGATCAAGTTCTCTGTCAGCCGCATCTTTTGGTTTTGAGGTAATAGCACCGAAGAGGCCGATTTTATGTTTTTCTAAAAGCTCAATTGTTCTTTCAGGTAAAGCATTTCCTTCTTTACACCAGAAATCCCAACCAATATCTGCATAGATATAATCTGAATTAAAACCAACTGAATTTAATACACGAATTGCTTCAGGCAGGACAGTTTTGCCAATACCATCTCCAGGCATTGCAACAATAGTTCTTTTCATAAAGCCTTTTTAATATTATAATAATTTCATTGCAAAAATTAGATAAAAGACTTGAAGCAAACAATCGTATTACAGATCTATCTTTTTACTTTAAGTTTTTTTTGATTTTGATTTTTGACTTTGAAAGTATTCCTTTCCCAAAAAACTCCATCAATATAACCTTGGATTGATTTATCTTTATTTGCAAGTTGAAGTCTTTTAGAAGTTAAGCAAGAATAAAATTCGTCTATCTCAATTCCTGAAAAATTTCTATTTAATTTTTTTGCAGTAACAAGTGTAGTTCCTGAACCAGCAAATGGATCAAAAACAAAATCACCTTTGTTTGAACTGGCAAGAATTATTTTTGCAATAAGCTTTTCCGGTTTTTGAGTTGGATGATCAGTATTCTCCGGCATTGACCAGAAGGGAACCGTAATATCTGTCCATATATTTGAAGGGTGAGTTGTTCTGAAATTATCCTTTCCATTTTCCTCCCAATCTTTTGGCTTCCCATCATTAGTCCTGTATGGAGCAAGAACTTTCCTTTTTATTTTAACATCCTCAAGATTAAAAGTATAACTATCAGACATTGTACAAAACCAAATATCCTCAATACAATTTTTCCAGTTTGATTTTGAACCTCTCCCTTTTTCTCTTTCCCATGTAATTCTGTTCCGAATTTTAAAATATTTTTTGGCAGCATTATAAACAGCATTTGATGATCTCCAGTCGGAACAGATATAAATTGAAGCATTCTTTTTTAACAAGCGAACCATTTTTGAAAGCCATGAACTGATCCATTTTTCATAACTATCATCATTCATTTCTTTAAATAAAGTGAGGTTAAATTTTTTGTAAAGATTATAAGGAGGGTCGATAAAAAGAAGATCAATAAAATTATCGGGAAGAAAATCTAATGTCTTAAAAATATCTCCATAAATAATTTTATTTTTTATTTGGTTAACAAAGATATTCTTAGAAATCGTAATTAGCTTTTTTTTGAATAAACCTATTTCGGAAGAGGTGAGTGTTAAAGTTCTATTTAGCGGAGCCTTTGTCTTTTGTTTTACTGAACTCATTAATGAATATCATTTTTAGCGCTAATATAATCATTAAACCTGAATGTATCTTTCTTTAAGGTACTTAAGTTCTTCGACAATTGGTTCACAATACTCAAGCAGATTAAAAGTTAATAATCTTGTTTCTTCGGTTACCTTATTTCCTTTGACTGATTCTTCAATCTTTTTTGTCAGATCAGTCATTGCATCAACTCCGACAGTTATACTACCGCCCTTAAGTTTATGTGCAACAAACTTGATCATTTTACAATCTTCTTTTTCAACATAGGAAGCAAGTTCCTGTGCCGCTAAAGGAAGATCATTTATGTAAGTATCGATCAATTCTTTAAGGAAACTTACATCTTCGTCAGTCTGAATATCGTGGAGAGCAGTCATTTTCTTAAAATCGATCATAGTAGATTCTCCTTTTCTATCAAGAAATTCGTTTTGTCTTTTCTTATATATAATTTCACTCCATTCCGATATTACTTTTTTCATTTGAACGAAGTTGACAGGTTTTTCGATAAAATCATTCATACCTGAAGCTTCAAATTCTTTTCCACTCTCCTGCAAAGTATTTGCAGTCATTGCTATGATGACTGGTTGCTCATCTTTATGCAGTTCTCTTCTCAGTATTTTAGCTGCTTCATATCCGTTAAGTTCAGGCATATAAATATCCATCAATATGATGTCATAATTTTTACTTTTTGCAATTTCTACAACTTCTTTGCCTGTTGAAGCTATATCAACTGAATATCCAAGTCTTTCCAGAATTCTTTTTGTGACTTTTTGGTTAACAGCATTATCTTCTCCAACAAGAATGTTTAAAGGACATTTATTCCCGGGTTCGTCAAGCTCTGTTGTCCTTTCTTTTGTAATTCCCTTTACAGATTTTTTTGGTACCTTTGAGAGATTCTGAATTATATGCTCTTGTAATTGTGAGTGTTTAATGGGTTTGGTTATTACAGCATCAACATTATCTCTGTCACCTGTGGATAAGGTTTCCTGTTTTCCAAAAGATGTTAGGATAATAATCGGCATATCTTCATATCCTGAAATCTTTTTTATTTCTCCGGAAAGAGTCATTCCATTCATCATCGGCATGTTATAATCAAGAATAGCTATATCGAAAATCTCATCGTTTCTCAGCCAGTTTAAAGCAATGGAAGGTTTATCTGTAGCTTTATATTTCATCCCCCAGATTTCAACCTGTGAAGTCAGAATTTTTCTGTTAGTATCGTTATCATCAACAATAAGAATTCTTTTATCCTTAAGTTGTTGAGTTTTTCCCCTTAGATAAACTTTCGAAACAGATGAAACAGATTCGGCAATAATTGTGAAAAAGAATTTAGTGCCCTTACCTTCTTTGCTTTCAACCCACATCTTTCCACCCATCAGCTCCGAAAGCTTTTTACTTATAGCTAATCCTAAACCGCTTCCTCTTTGTTCCTTTGAGTCAATTGTTTCAAGATGATTGAACGGCTGGAAAAGCTTCTCCAGATTATCCTGTGAAATACCATTACCTGTATCTTTTATGGTAATTAAAATTTCATATTTATCTTTTTCAATAGGTTTTGCGGAAGCAGAGATGAAAACTTCTCCTTTTTCAGTAAACTTGATTGTATTGCTTAAAAGATTGGTTAATATTTGTCCAATCCTGGTAACATCACCGTTTATTGCAACGGGTGTGCTGCTTTCAATCAGGTAAGCAAGATCAATTTTCTTTTCTGCTGCCTGAGATGCAAAAAGATCAAGCGAATCTTCAATGCAATCACGCAGATCAAATGGTTTAATTTCAAGATCGAGCATCCCAGATTCCATTCTGGAGTAATCAAGAATATCATTTATGACTATAAGAAGCTGGTCTCCGCTTGAATGAATAGTTTCAATATATTCTTTTTGTTCATCGTTTAATTCAGTATCTTTTAAAAGCGTTGTCATTCCTATTATACCGTTCATCGGTGTGCGTATTTCGTGGCTCATTAAAGAAAGGAATTCGTTTTTTCCTTTATCAGCTTTTTCAGCTTTCTTCAATGCCTTATCAAGTTCTTTGTTCATTTGAATCAATTCATCATGGTTTTGATTTTTTTTCAGTACTGCTCCAAGTGTTGAAGCTACTGTGACTAATAAAGATTCTTCAATCAGATTCCATTCCCTGTCAATCGTACAATCATCAAAACCTATAAAACCCCAATAAACATCATCAATCATTATAGGAACAAGAATGATAGACTTCATTCTCTGATCAATGAATACCTGCTGTTCATTAGGAGAAAGATTTTTAATAATAAATTTTAACGTTTTGCCAACAGAGAGGTTTTCATAGAAATCTAAAGTTGAAAACCGGGAATATGAAAGTCTTTTAAGCATTGGATTTTTAATCTGGGCATCTATTGAATCCGATGTCCACTCATATAGCAGACTCATATACATTTCACCGTTATCATTATTAACCTGGTGTTTACAGATATATGTGCGGTCAACTTGCGCAGATGTCCCAAGAATTTTTAAAGCTGAATTAAAATCCTGTTCTGTATTGTGAACTGAGATAAAAGACTTGGTTGCTTCAGCTATTCCATTAAGGAGAATATCTTTCTTTATAAGGAGATTGGCAGTATTATTTCGATTGGTAACATCTCTGAAAATGCTGAGCAACATAGTCCTGTTGTCTATCTCAATAAAATCATTTGATATTTCTAAATCTGCGTGCCTACCGTTCCAAAGTTTAAAGCTCGTTTCAATGT
>CAZECH010000302.1:0-4163 GCA_964510675.1 uncultured Ignavibacteriaceae bacterium | reverse complement strand
CTTTGGGTTTTTCTTTTTTTATCAGCTCAGGTAATAATGCAAAATGAAAATCCTGGATTAAAACATAAGGTTCTTCCTCATCTTTTGTTTCATCCAGCACAGCTCTGGCAAAATCCTCATTAACTTTTTTGTAATAGTGCCAATCTTCATTTCTAAATGTTGGTCGTGTATGTGCGATATGACAGAGGGGCCATATTCCTTCATTTGAAAAGCCATAATAAAAATGATCTTCTTCTTCCTTTGTCAGCCATAATCTTCTTAAAGTGTATTTAGGTTCTTCAGGGGGGACTTCCACTTTGTCATTTTTGTTTACTGTTTCTTTATCTGCGTCCCCTGTACCTGATGCGATCCATAATCCGCTGCAGGCTTCCAATATGGGCTCCATGGCAGTAATCATTCCGCTGGCGGGCACTATGCACTTAATTTCCTTACCTTCATGAATATGCATGTATGGTTCGCGATTGGAAACAACAATTAATTTCTTTTTCTGCAACAGGTTTTCCATTTCAATTTTCAGCCGCTCGGGGGTCCAGATGGCCTCTGCACTGGTTCTTAATCGTGCCTCTTCTTCAGCAGAGGCTTTGGCTTCGTGCATTGCTTTTGCAATGTATTCAATCTCTTTATGCAAGGGATCAAGAAATTTTAAATGCGGTTGCGGTTTTAATTGCCCTGAGTTTTCGGTACGCAATGCCTTAGCCCAATCTGCAATTTTATTTATAGGGCTGAAAATTCCCCAACGAATTATAAGCAATGAAACGAGAGATACTAAAAATGCCTGTAAAAACCATCTCATAAAATTTCTAAACCAGATATTGCCAATGACTTTATTTATATATTCGGTTTCAACATAAAAAACTACAGCATTATTTGATATGTCTGCGTTATTTAATGGTTTGATATATTGATATATATTTTTACCGTCTGCTGTAAATAAATTTCCAAGAGATGTGTCTGCAGCTATTGATTGTGAAATATAGTTAACTGAATTGCCAATCAACCTGCGGGCAGAATTATTGCTTAATATGCTGTCGTTATTGTAATAAATTGAAATACCCAACAAACTGTAGTGTTTGCTTATACTGTCAATATAATTCTCCATTCTGCTCTTATTTAACTGCCCTGAAAATAATGTATCATTCCGGATCACCTCCTCTGCAATCTGTGCAGTGCGAATTTCAAGTTCGCGAATCAGTTTATTCCTTTCAGTTGAGCTCTGGTAAAAAGTAAAACCAAATGCAACCAATCCTACAGCAAAAACGATTGAAAGAATGAATGCAAGTGTTAATCTCATATGGAAATAAGTTTTAAAAGTAATATAACATCGTTGATACCTGCAAATTTATATTTCGCACAAGTATCTCCGTTTCCAACTTTAATAGTATAAGCTTTGGTAATATGCAAAAAATACTCAAACATCTCTTCATCTGTTGCGTCATCTCCAATTGATAATATGAAATCGTATTTATTTTGCTTATATAATTTTTTTACAGCTTTCCCTTTTCCAATTTCCTCAGTCATTATTTCCACTACTTTATTTCCATCCAGTATTTTTAAATTATAAGAATGAATTGTTTTTTCTAATATACTGATTAATTCTCTTGAATAAATATATCCTGATTGTGACTCAGTACTTCTATAATGCCATGCTAATGAAAAAAATTTTTCCTCGACAAATGAATCAGGGCATTTAGAAGTAATCTGATTTAAAATGGGGAAGACTGTTTCTTTCCAAAAGCCATTATTGCTTATCTGATTTTTCCATATCCCTCTTTCTTTAATCATTGCTCCATGCTCTGCAATAATATTAATTGGAAGATTAGCGAAAATTTTATCAATTTCCTGATGACTTCTGCCAGTGATTATAAATAATTCTGTATGCGGAGAGTCAACCAGTTTTTTAAGAATATCAATTAAGTGATCAGTCAATCTGGCTGTACCAGGTATAGGGGTATAATCAACAAGAGTTCCGTCATAGTCAAGCAGAACAAGCCTACTATTTGCGTTTCTGTACTTTTCTATCAATTCTGCTTTTTTAAAATCGTTCATAATAATTATGGGCAAATTTTTTTAGCTCATTTGTTTATTAATTAAAAATAAGATTCTGAGCAAATGCAATATTACCAATTTTACAGAGAAAGATTTTTTTAATCACCTGTTAAATGATTAGGTCTTATTTCACCATAAAATTCATTACTATCTTTGTTTTAAAAAACAGTAAAATCTTTTCTTTATTGACAGGGATAGTATTCGAGCAAATATAAAAGGAATTTATTATGGATAATTTGAATTAGGGTGTAATTGGCAATTGCAGGAGCGCAGCCTTGATTTCAGATAAGGGAAGTATTGACTGGTTTTGTCTCCCGGATTTTGATTCCCCTTCTATATTTGCGAAACTTATTGATAGCGACAAAGGAGGATTCTTTAGTATCGTTGTAGATGATAAATATGTAATTAAACAAAAGTATCTTGAATGGACAAATGTATTATGTAAAGAATTTAAATCAGATCAGGGTATGTTTGAGGTTATTGACTTTATGCCCCGTTACAAACTAGTTGATAATGACTATTTTGCTCCTGCTGAAATTTACCGGTACATAAAACATATATCAGGTACTCCAACCTTTAAAGTTAAATATTGCCCTATGTTTAATTATGCCAGGGAGAAGGTTTCTAATGTAATTATTGATAACTATATACGGACATTTTCACGTGTAAATCCGACTGATTGTATTTATCTCTATAGCAGCTTAAGCTTCAATAATATTCTTGAATCAAAAGAAATTACAATTAACCAGCACGAGTTTCTTTTACTGTCATATAACCAAAAACTAATTAATATAGATATTAAAAGAGTTTATCTCGAATTCCAGCGTACTAAAGTTTACTGGCTAAACTGGACAAACCGTTCAAAGAAATATGAGAAATATACCGAAGAAATAAACCGGAGTTTACTGGTATTAAAAATTATGTCTTATCAGCCTACAGGTGCTATGTTGGCGGCATTAACAACCAGCATTCCGGAAACTATTGGTGGGGTACGGAACTGGGATTATCGTTTTTGCTGGCTGCGTGATGCATCTATGTCACTGGAAACGTTGCTTAAGATGGGCCATTACTACTCCGCAAAACGATTCTTAGAGTATTTAAAAAGAATTCTTAAATCAAAAACCGACTCATTCCAGATAATGTATGGTATCAGAGGAGAACGGGAACTTACAGAAACAGAACTTTCCCACCTTGCCGGTTTTGAAAACTCAAAACCGGTCAGAATTGGTAATGCAGCATACTCTCAAAGACAAAATGATGTATTTGGTTATTTGTTAAATATTATTCATCAATATTATGAGTTTTTTCAGGGCTCATTAGATGAAATTGAGGATATCTGGGAGATTGTTCGTAATATTTCGCGTACCATATCTACTCATTGGGAAAAACCAGACAAAGGTATCTGGGAAATAAGGAATGATGAAAAACACTTTGTTTTTTCAAAAGTAATGAGTTGGGTTGCTATGGATAAGGCGGCAAAAATTGCTTGTGTACTAAATAAACCTTACTATGCTGAAACATGGAAAGGAATTGCAAATGACATTAAAGAAGATGTTTTAAAGAATGGTTGGAAAGAGGATTTGCAAACATTTACCCAGACTTATTGTAATTCAGAGCTTGATGCCTCTTTGTTGTTAATGGCTGAGTATGGTTTTATTGCCGCAGATGATCCGAAGTATCAAAAAACTGTGATGGCTGTTAAAAATGCACTTTTTTTAAACGGATTTGTTTATCGCTATAAAAATCCTGATGATTTTGGTAAACCGATGTCATCATTTACTATCTGTACTTTTTGGTTGGTTCAGGCTCTGTTCAGAATAGGCAAGAAGGATGATGCAAAAAACATCTTTGAAAACCTTTTAGCTTGCGGTAATCATTTGGGTCTTTTCAGTGAAGACATCCATTTCTCTACAAAAAGGCTTTTAGGTAATTTTCCACAGGCATATTCTCATTTAGCATTAATTAATACGGCAACTTTGTTTTCGGAGGAAAAGGTTATTACAAAATTCATCAGGCCGTAATACTTGATATTCTATTGTTTGGGAGGGCACAAATTGTCAATCAGTTATGCCTATTTTTATCCAGCAAGTTTGTAGTCTCGGATTAAGAGTCCAGGT
>CAZECH010000301.1:0-4164 GCA_964510675.1 uncultured Ignavibacteriaceae bacterium | reverse complement strand
TCCAAAATTGCTTTCATAATATATTTGAGCAGCAAAAATCTGTTTCGGAATACCGGGCATTTTATTTTTTTCCAAAGAATATTCAACACCATTAAACTCAACCATATACTTTTTATATACAAAATTCATAAAAGTATAAGAGAACGAAGTTTTGAAATTTTTAAATGGATTTACTTCAATCATAACTTCAACACCCTGGTTTCTTGCTTCACCGGCATTCCTGAAAAATATTTCTTCAGAACCTGAAATTTGATATGGGATTAACAAATCGCTAAAATCCATAAAGTATAATGCTGCCGAGAAGATGGCATTAATTTCTCTCAGAAAATATTCTGTGCCAAATTCCATCTGGTAAATCCTTTCAGGATTCAGATCAGGATTAAAGCCTCCTTGCTGATTAGGACGGTTACTTAATTCTGAGGTTGTTGGAGTCTGGAATGAAGTTGAATAGTTCAGAAAATATTTTGAATAAAGATTCGGTTTGAAAAATATTCCAGTAGCTGGACTTAATTGATTCATTCTTCTTTTACCGGAATTGACTGTATAAAAATCATCAACTTTAAATAAATAACTATCATATCTTAAACTGGCTAAAAATCCCAATGTATTATTCAAAAGGAATTCTGCTGACAAGAATGGCCCGATACCTAAAACATATTCTTTCTGGTCTATAAGTTTATTGCCATAATTAAGATTATCAAAAATTTCATCCGGCTCAAAATTCAAATTTATTAATCCATTGTTCTCAAATTCCTTTCTCATATCGCTTTGGAATTCAACATCCACCCCTGCTGAAATATTAATTTCAGATTTATCAACCGGGAATACTGCTTTAACTATTGAACGGATTCCGCCTGAAGTTCGTTTTAAATCAATTATTCTTCCGGGAATAGGATTTAATAAATTTCTGCTTAGAAGATAAATAGTTGTTTCAAAATTAAAATCATCATTCAATAAATTTATTGTAATACCTCCCTGCAATTGGTTTGCTTTTTCCCCGGCACCCTGCTGCTTTACAAAATCTCTAACGGAATTTCGGTTTGTATCTATAGAGGCTTTGTTTAATGAACTTGGATTTAACAAGTATGGAGAATTAAAATAATTAATCACAGCTGTTAATCTCAGTTTCTCAGATAAACTGTTTTTATAAATAGTATTTAGCTGATAGATATTTCTTTCCGAATGTTCCCTGAATCCCGTGTAATTCAGATTGTTAAAACTAACTAAATAAGACTGGGTGTTTGAACTCCCCGACATCTTTAACGAATATTTCCTGAGTTCATCTTCACCTATAATAACTGAAGGATTAATTTTAATTTCAATTTCAGAAGGTATTTCAGATTGGATACTAATCACACCACCTGCTGCATTCCCGTATTGAGATGAAGAGGGCCCTTTTAATATTTCTATCCTTCCTGCTGAAAAAAGATCTATGTTATTTGTCTGTGATTGTCCATCCGGTATTGTTAAGGGAATATTATCAACTAAAATTTTTATTCCTCTTATGCCAAAGGATGAGCGGCTCCCAATTCCTCTTATAGAAATTTTATCTCCAAGAGATGGATTATTCCGATCACTGATTATTAAACCTGGGATTTTAGTTAATGATTCCTCAAAAGATAAATTTATTTCCCCTTTATGAATTTCACTACTATCTAATAAATAGTAAGATTGAAAATTAGTCAAACCTGTTCTTATTGCAGTTATTTCGACAGGCTGCAAAGTATAGATTGAATCCTGAGCAACAATTAAATTGTTCAATAATAAAAAAATGACTAATAATTTTATCATTATAAATTTAATTTTAGAAACTTCTATGGATGAAACCAAAGATTAGAGATATACTCTTAATTTTAACGGATTAATATGATAAGATTTGAAATTATTATGAAATAATGAAACTGAAGTTAAAGTTTCATTTTATTAAAATCATTTTTTTGATTGAATGGAAATTTTGATTCCCACTAAGCGGAACAGCAATTAATTTGTAAAATAAAACCTGGCTTGAAATATTTTCAGCATTAAAGAAAGCCTGGTGTTTGCCGGAAGAAATTTGTTCGTTCAATAATGTAGTTATTTCAGCACCGTTCGAATCAAATATTCTTAAAGTAACAAATGATTCTTTAGGAATAGTAAAATCTATTAACGTATTCGGATTAAATGGATTCGGATAATTTTGTTCCAGATTAAATTCAGAAGGTCGCGAGGATTCATTTTCTACACTTGTTATATTCTGATAAACTCTTACATAATCAATTTCAAGATATTGAGGGAAGATTGTAGACTGATTCGGATTGCCGGGCCAGTTCCCACCAACAGCAATATTAAGTACAATAAAATATTCCTGGTGAAACTCACTTAATCCCGATGGAGTTATATTGATAGTATTAAAAAGTATATCATCAACATACCATTTTATTGCAGACGGATCCCACTCAATCCTGAAATTATGAAAGTCATCTGCAAAAGTTCCTAAGGATAATGTATATGAATCGCCATACTGCGCATGCTGCCCGTTATTATCCCAATGTGCAGTACCATAAACAGTATTCTCTCTCCCCTGACCTCCGATCATTTCCATAATATCAATCTCGCCGCAAGCAGGCCAGCCAACTGAAGAAATATTTTGTCCAAGCATCCAAAATGCGGGCCAGATTCCTTGTCCATAAGGAAGCTTCATCCTTGCTTCTACTTTTCCATACTGCCAGAATCTTTTATTCTGTGTTTTTAATCTTGCTGATGTATATGATCTTCCCCCATAATTTTCCTGCATTGATTTAATGACAAGTTTGCCATCCTGTAGATATGAATTATCTGTTCTGTCTGTATAATACTGTAATTCATTATTACCCCACCCGTTTCCACCGACTTCATGTGTCCATGAATTAAGATCCAATGAAGCACTATCAAATTCATCAGCCCAGAAAAGCTGCCAATCCTGAGAATAAACACTTTGCTGAGTTATAAAAACTAAAAATGTAAAAATAAAAGATTTCATATTTCTCAATTAATTATTTGCAGCAGAAGTAGGTTTTAAAACAAAATTTTCTTTCATGTTATCAATTGATATCTCAAACTCACCCGGTTCAACAATTCGTTTATTTTCTCTGCCGATAAAAGATAAATGTTCTCTATTAATTTTGAAGCTGACCTTTTTTGTTTCACCAGGATTAAGCATTACTTTCTCAAAACCTTTTAATTGTTTGTTTGGTCTTGATACTGAACCATAAAGATCACTTAAATAAAGCTGAACCACTTCACTTGAAGCTGTCTTCCCTGTATTCGAAACTTCAACCGAAATATTTAATTCTTCATTCTCGCTAATTTCTTTTTTATCAAGATTTAGATCTTGGTATGCAAACGTTGTATAACTTAATCCAAAACCAAACGACCATTGAGGATCATATTTATTCGAATCAAAATTCTCCATAGGTTTAAAATCATATGTTGTATTACCATTTGGAGATTTGGGATACGTTACAGATAGTCTTCCGCTGGGAGAATGATCGCCAAAGATAATATCTGCTAAGGCATTTCCTCCTTCCATTCCGGGAAGAAAAGCAATCAGAACCGCATCAACTTCATCAACAATAGAATTAATTACTCTTGGTCTCCCTTCAAGCATAACCAGAATAACAGGTTTTCCGGTTTCAATTATTTTCTCTGCCAGTTCCAATTGAACAGGGTTAAGTGTAAGATCAGTTATATTCCCTTCGCCTTCACAATAAGTTGGCTCTCCAAGACAAAGAATAACAACATCATTTTCTTTTGCTTTGCTTACTGCTTCACTTATATTAATATTTTTATCAAATGAAGTTCCTTCAATATAAGAAACCTTTTCCGAACCGATCTTTTCCCTTATTGCTTCCAATAAAGTATTTTTCTCCTTGGGGTATAATGATTCTTCACTTCCCTGCCAGGTTATTGTCCATCCTCCATTCATTACAGAAAGCATGTTTGCTGTTGGACCTGTTACTAAAACTCTAACATTCTTTGGAAGAGGTAAAAGACTATTTTCATTTTTTGTGAGAACGATAGATTCTCTTGATGCTGAAAGATTAACTTTTGTAAACTCATCGCTTGCAAATTTTTCTTTAAGCATTATATCAGGATATGGATTTTCAAACAGGCCAAGTTCCATTTTTACTGTTAGAATTCTTTCCA
>CAZECH010000300.1:0-4164 GCA_964510675.1 uncultured Ignavibacteriaceae bacterium | reverse complement strand
CTTTCCGCGAAACGGGCCTTTACCTGCGTCGTGATGGCCGTATCGTCGACAGCCTCCCCGACAGTGGATTGCTCGCGCATCACCGTGCAGCCCCCCATTGCCAACAGGCTCCCGGTCAAGAGACCAACACCGAAAAATTGAGTTGTATTCATTTGGATTCCTTTCCTGGTTTTAAAAAGCGGGTTGGGCACGGCTGCCCACACACTGGCGCCGGACAAAGGCGCCAAACAGCCATGTAGCAACTGTAGGCAGTACGCATCAGCCCCGGTATAAGAAGGGCACGCTTCTGCGTGTAGGACTGGATGAAGTTGATGTGAGTCGTGCGTTGCAGGCAGAACCGGCGCGCGGCAGGATTGCAGCGGCAGGCAAGCGTGGCCGGATAGCCGCCTGATAATCCGGCCTTGCGCCGTCAGTCGCCCATGAACTCGCCGACGGGTTGGAACTCTTCGACGTGATCGCAAACCGACTTGATGGCCATCATGATCGGCATGCCGAGCAACAGCCCCCACGCGCCCCACAGCCATCCCCAGAACAGGATGCCGACAAACACCACCACCGCATTCATGCGGCTGGCACGGCCGGTCAGCCAGGGCGTCAGCAGGTAGCCTTCCAGGCTATTGATGACCAGCGAGATGCCGGCAACCGTGAGCGCCATGCTGGCGCTCCCGAATTGCAGGAACGCCACCAGCGCCGCGCCTCCGGTGATGATGATCGCGCCCAGATAGGGAATGAGGTTGAGCACGGCGGCGGCCACACCCCACACAGCGGCGTGTTCCAGACCGATCCAGAGGAATGCAAGCCAGATCGCGACCCCGACGAGAACGCTGGTCAACACCTGAACCAGTAGGTAATGCTGAATCTGGACGCTGATTTCGTTCAGCATCTGCACGGTAATTTTTTTCTTGCTGAGGGTCGGTCCGGATAGCCTGACCAGCTTGCACCGGAACGTATCGCCCGAGAGCATCAGGAAATAGGACAGAAACAACACCATCACCGCCAGGCTGATGAAGGAAAGCGCACCTATCGTGCCATTCCACAGATAGTCGCGGATATCGAGCTTGGGCTCCTCGATTTGCACACGCGTCACGCCGCGCGGCGCAGCCGGGGCCGTCATCGCCGTCTCGCTCGCCGCATGCTCGATCTGCTCGGCTGCTATCTGCAACTTTTCGAGCGCTCCTCTGGAACTCCCCCATTCCTTGCGTAGGGTATTCCGGAATTTCTGGGCGGCCTCGGGCAGGGTTTCGATCATGCTGACCGCTTCATCCTGGAGCGAATAGGCCAGCGCGCCCATCCCGCCCAAGATCACCAGCAACACGGAGGCAGCGCCGATAAAGCGCGGGATGTGCCATTTGTGCATCAAACTGACCAGCGGGGAAAGTGCATAACTCACGATCACCCCCAACACCAGGGGGATGAATACCGTCTGCGCCCAGTCGAGAATAAAGATGACCGCGAACACGGTAAGCAGGATCAGCGGAACGTTGTGCGCCTCGGAAGGAATCCGCGCGGCCGCCGGCGCGCCGGCGGCGTCCGGTTTTTCCGCCGCGTTGCCTTCGCCGGCAATCATTGCGTCGTCGCCTGCGCTTGCGCGATCAGCTTCCGGCATTCGCTGTCGTCCGCGGTGTTGGCCTCGATCAGCGGCACAAGCGCCAGTGCCGGATTGATTACGCCCAACGCCACCGCGCCGAGGCCGCGTAGCACCAGCTTGCCCTTGTCCAGATCAACCTCTGGATCGGCGAAGGAACCCCGCACGTGGATCGGTGTGCGCAATGCCACCAGGCTGACTTTTTTCGATTTCGGGACGATCTTGAGGTCCGGCCTTTCCGCCTCGAGATCGATCTCGCCGCTGCCGTCGATGCGGACGATATCGGTATCGAACACCAGCGCACGGGCATCCATGACCCCGTCTTTCACGCCGAAATCCGCGACCCCGCAGCGTATCCGGATCACCTCGTCGCCAGTGAGCTTGAGCTGCAGCATCTCCAGCAGATGCAGGCTGACGGTCTCCATCATCAGCCGGCTGATGATGCCGCCGTCCACCACCATCACAAGCTCGCCGTCGGCGCTGCCGAGCATGGCCGCCACCGTGTCGCCGGTGCCGGCGAGTTCGATATCGCCGGTGATCTGACCGATGCTCGTGCTGTCGAGGTCGAGGGTCGGGAACAGGCGGCCGATGCTCCACTTCCTAGCCTTCAGGTCGGCAGCGGCCGGATCGGGGCCTGGCGGCCGTCGAGCTTGACCGCTCCCGCCAAGGTCCCGCCCGCAACCTCAAACTCCAGCGGATCGACGCGCAAGACCGCCGCCTCGAGGCGCAGGCGGGCAGAAAGGTTGCCGATCGGAAGCGCGTTCCGCCCAACGATCGACCGGGCATTGAGCGTGACGTCGGCATCCATTCGCGGCCAGCGTTCGATGCGAAACGGCGTCGTCGGCAGCACGCGGCCGTCCGCCGCGGCGCCGCCAGGTTTTTCGCTGCCGATCAGCGGCCCAAGGTCGGTGACGTCCAGCTTGCGCGACGCGAGCGTCGCCTTCAGAACGGGGCGCTCGCTCCCGGTTTCGACTTGCAGGGTGCCGGCGATGTCGCTGTTGCCGATATGGCCATGGAATTTTTCATAGCGCCACAGGCTTCCGCGGCGGATCAGGCGTCCGCTGGTCGTGTAGGGCGGCGTGTCCGGAAATACCATCCCCAACAGCGGATAAAGCTGCGCCAGGCTGCCGCCGCGCAGATCGATGCCGAGATCGACGGCGGACAGTTCGACCACGTTGGTGATATGCCCGTCCGCCCGCGCCACCGTCGGACCGACCCGCCCGGCAACCTTTATCCGGTAAGGCGTCTCGACGTCGCGCAGGGCGAGCACCGCGTCGCCCGTTCCTTCCGCGACCATGTCCTGGCCGCGGTACTGCCCTTCCACCTTGAAGCTCAGCGGGGCGGCGCGCTCCGTCATCCGGAGCGTCGGCGTCGACACCCGGGCGACGAGCCGTGTCCTGGCGGCGGGATCGAGAAAGCTGATGCGGCCGTCACGGGCCGCCAGATGCTTGATCTCGATGCGCGCACGGTCGTCGCGCTGATTGCGGTCGAGCAGCCAGTTCTTGCGCCCGTCCTTGCTTTTCTCGAGCGCCACTTCGGCACGATCGAGGCGAACCTCCTGGAACACGACCTTGCGGCGAAACAGCGGCAGCATCGACAGGTCGGCGGACACCCCGCGGACCGCGATCAGGTTCTTGTCGTGCGCCCATGGCGGGTTCGAGAACGTGACGTCAGCGGCGCGGATGCGCGTGCGCGGCCAGCCGAGCCTGACCTCCAGGTCGCCGCCGATATGCAGTTCCCGGCCGGTCCTGTCGTTGACGAAGCGGACCAGCGGATCCCGCAGCGCGTTCCAGTTCGGCAGGCTGACCAGCGCCACGGCCGCCGCCGCAAGCAGCGCGAGCGTTATCGCGACCCATTTCCACGGGCGGGAAAGCATGGGGATGTTCCATCGGAAGCGCGCATCCTCTACCTCAGAAGGCGGTACCGAAGCCTTTGTCGGTGTCGAGTCTCAAGCCCGGCAGGTCGGCCAGTTCGTGTATCGGAACAAGCACGCCGCGCCTACCCGGAACAGCGTCGAACAGCATGTAAAGATATTTGCTGCCACCCTTGGATGCGTAGGCTTCCTCCAGGAAGCGCATATGCTCGTGCGCGGCAAGGCAGTCGCGCGTCTTGCAATCCTGCTTGTAATGTTCGATCAACGAATGGATCACATTCATGTGCTCCTCGGTGACCTCGAAGTTCATGGCCGCGGCATTTCTCCGGACGGTTTCCTCAACCTCTTCCTTGGTCAGGAATTTGACCGCGTCGTAAATCGGGATTTCCCCGTCGTGGATGATGCTTTCTGCGTTGTTCATGCTGAATTCCTTATAGGTTCAGGTTGTAAGGAAGTCGCTTTCTCAAGCGAGGTTGCTTGCCGCAAAATTCCAGTTGAGGAGTTTGTCGATCACGCCGGCGACATGGTCCTTGCGCCGGTTATGGTAATCGAGGTAATACGCGTGTTCCCACACATCGATGGCCAGCAGGGGCGTCATGCCGCGAGTCAACGGGTTATCCGCCTCCCCGGTTTTCATCACGCTGATTTTCTTGCCGTCCAGCACCAGCCAGGCCCACCCCGATCCGAACTGGGTCACGGCGGCCTC
>CAZECH010000299.1:0-4173 GCA_964510675.1 uncultured Ignavibacteriaceae bacterium | reverse complement strand
TTTAAGAACCGTAACAGCATTCCCGGAAATATATAATTCGTTGCTTTTTCCATTATAGGTAACAGTAACTCTTCCTCTTCTGTTCATAAAATCACCTTGTTCAAAGGTTACTGAGATTTCTTCATCAGAATCTTTTATGAATCCTAATCTTTTTAAAACTAAAAGAAGAGGGCCATTTGCAGAACCTGTAACCGGATCTTCATCAATTCCATAGGAAGGGGCAAAGAATCTTAAATTAGCAAAACTGCCTTTATCTATGGTTTCTAACGTGAAGATAGTTACACAATCAAATGCTTTGTTTCCTTTTGCTAAGAGAAGTAAAGATTTAAAATCAGGTTTAATATTTTTTATGGTTTTCAATTTTTTTATGTGTATATAAAGATATCCGTTCTCAAGAAGAATGAAAGGTGAGGAATCTTCAATTTCAGATTTCGTAATTCCAAGTACTTCAAGAATTTCTTCTTTGTTTTCATCATACTCTTTCATACTGAAGATTGGAATCTGCATAAAATATTTTTCATCCTTGATCCCACATTTCAGAACACCGGAAAGAGTATCAAACTTAACTGAAGAATTCTTTATCAGTTTTTTCTCATTCAAAAAATGCAGAGAAGCAATTGTAGCATGCCCGCAAAGATTTACTTCTGTTGCAGGAGTGAACCATCTCAGATTATAATCTGCTTTATCGGACCTGCCTGATGGCAAGTCAGGTTTGGAGAGAAAAGCAGTTTCAGCAAGATTCATCTCTTTTGATATTAATTGCATTTCATCTTTAGATAAATCTTCTGAGATCGTAACCCCGGCAGGATTTCCGCCAAAAGGTTTGTCGGTAAAAGCATCAACCTGGTAAATTTCAATTTTCTTTTGCATTAAAAAGCCTTTCGATATTCCAGGACTTCATCATATCAAAAGTTTTGTAATCAGTCAGGTCAAAATGAATGGGTGTGACTGAAACATAATTTTTTTTAATCGCTGCCTGGTCTGTTTCTATTTCAATATCAACTTCTTTCAAAATTCCTGTAAGCCAGAAGTACTCTCTTCCGGAAGGATCCTTTCGCTGTTCATATATATCATCCCATTTCGATTTTCCCTGCCTTGTCAATAAAATTCCTGCAATTTGATCTTCAGGAATATCGGGAACATTTACATTAAGTAAAGTACCAACAGGAAGTTCCTTGCCGGCAATCTCCTGTGCAAGCATTTTAGCAACCCTGGCTGCAAACCTGAAATCAATAGCAGCATGACTTGTCTGCGAAATTGCAATTGAAGGAATATCCATTATTGCTGCTTCTCTTGCTGCCGAAACTGTTCCTGAATAAATAATATTGATTGCTGTATTTGATCCATGATTTATTCCCGAAATTACAATATCAGGTGGCGACTTCAATATATTTTTAATTCCCATCTTTACACAGTCAGCAGGAGTTCCATCAACTGCATAACCATAGAACTCACCATTTTTATTGTATTTTATTACTCTTAACGGTACCTGCATTGTAATTGCATGCCCAACTGCACTTTGTTCTTTTAACGGCGCAACAACTACAACTTCCCCGATTTCTTTGAGCTCATTTACTAAAGCAAACATGCCGGCAGAATCAATCCCATCATCATTAGAAACTAAAATCTTCAAGTATAAAATTCCTTATTCTTTTTGTTAAACTATATTAAATATAACATTAGGGCTTAAGAGTAACAATTGAATTGAAAATTCATCGAGTTCATTTTGTCATTCCCGTGAAAACGGGAATCCACAAATTAAAACAATATAGATTCCCACTTTCGTGGGAATGACAAGTTTGTTTGCAATTATTCAAAAAAAAATTCTTCCTAATTAATTTAATTATGTATTTTAGTGCATTAATTTTTTTAACCATGCTGATATTAAAACCATATATTTTTAACAGATACCCGGAAATAATCTCCGGTGTAAGCACAAAAATCGGTGCAGATCGTAAAGCTCCATACTATTTTAATCTTTCTTTGTCTGTTGGAGATGATGAAAACACAGTTAAAGAAAACCGGAAATTATTTTTTGAAAGTCTTGGAATAGAACCAGAAAATGTTGTGTATCAAAAACAGGTTCATGGTGATGAAGTATCATTTGTAACTAAAGGTGGTCTTATTGGCGAAAGCGATGCTATGATTACTGATAAACCTGGAATCGTACTTGCAATTAGCATTGCAGATTGTGTCCCGGTTCTTCTTTACGATCCTGCAAAGGAAATGATTGCTGCAGTTCATTCAGGATGGAGAGGAACTCAAAAGAAAATTCTTTTAAAGACTTTAAATAAATTACTGGAACTTGGTTGCACAACTGAAAACATAATTGCATACATAGGTCCATCAATCAGCAGAAATATTTATGAAGTTGGAAAAGAAGTAGCAGGATTATTTGATAAAAAATATATTGACGAAAGAGAAGACAGGTTTTACCTTGATGTTGCAGGAGTAAACTTTGATATTCTTTTAAACTATGGTGTGAAGAAAAATAATATTCAAAATTCCGGTTTATGCACATTTGCAATGAGAGATGTTTTTCATTCTTACAGGAGAGATGGCAGCAAAACCGGCAGATCACTGGCAGTTATTATGATGAAGGAGTCCTGATTGAAAGAAAGTATAAAGATTATTCTCGCCTATATTCTTATCAGCTTGATATGGGGTTCAACATGGCTTGTAATTAAAGCCGGTCTTGAATCTCTCACACCAATGTTTGCTCTCGGAATTCGTTTTATACTTGCTTCGATTTTTATAATACTTTTAGTTAAGCATAGAGGAATAAAAATTCAAACCGATAAGGTTTCAGTAAGGCTTTATATCTTAATGGGTTTCTTTTCTTTAGCAATTCCCTTTGCGCTGGTTTATTGGGCAGAACAATTTGTTCCTTCAGGATTAACAGCAGTTCTTTTTGCTGTAAATCCTTTTTTTATACTTCTTTTTTCATACTTCGCTTTATCAGGTGAATCAATCGGTTATTACAAAGTATTGGGAATCTTTCTTGGTTTTTCAGGTATTGTTATAATATTTTCCGATAGTTTCGGAAGTGATATAACTTCCTACCTGATTGGAATGTTTGCCGTTGTTATAAGCAGTGGAATGCAGGCAGCAATAGCAGTTCTAATAAAAAAGAGAGGGCACTATCTTAATCCTCTTTCAATGAATTTATTCCCCATGATGATAGCAGGAATATTTTTAATGATATTTTCATTTATAACTGAAGATCTTAATGAATTAAAATTTGATGAAAAGGCTATCTTTTCAGTTTTATATCTCGCTGTATTCGGAAGTGTAATTGCATTCACTTCTTACTATTGGCTTTTAAAAAGAATGAATGTGGTTATCCTTTCCCTTGTAGCTTTTATAACTCCTGTCATTGCCCTTTTTCTTGGCTGGATAATTTACGATGAACAATTATCAGCCCGGCATTTCTGGGGAAGTCTTCTCGTATTAACAGGACTTCTCTGGGCAAATCTTGGTAATACTGCCTGGTTAAAAAACAAAAGAAAACTGCAAATAAAAACTTAGTTTGCTGAGAAACAGTAGTTAGTTAAATTTGATAATAAAATATTTACAGGTACTTAATGCTTAACATTATTAAAATAAGAAAAGCTACTTTTTACGGATATCATGGTGTCAGATCTGAAGAACAAAGTGTCGGGGGAAAGTTTGAAGCAGATGTTGATATATATACAGATTTCAGTACCGCAGCAAAGGATGATAATTTAAAAGAAACCATAGATTATCATAAAGTTTATACTTTTGTTTATCATCTCGCACTTGAACAAAAATATTATCTTATAGAAGCTCTTGCTATGAAAATAGCTGATGAGCTTCTTAATCATTTTAAGGCAATTAAGAAAGTAGCTGTTAGAATCAGAAAAAATAATCCGCCGCTTGGCGGAGTTGTTGATCATGTTGAAGTGGAAGTAGTGAAAGAACAGGATGAATTAGAAAGGAAATAGAATTAATAGTACTGCTTACATAGCACTCGGTTCAAACAAGGGAGATAGAATAAAGTACTTAAAAAAGGCTGTTGAAAAAATTAATTCTGATAAAAATTGTAAAGTTGTTTTAACGTCATCCTTATATGAAACAAAACCTTTTGGAAATCGCATGCAGGAAAATTTCCTTAATGCTGTAATTAAAATCTCAACACTTTATTCGTTAATT
>CAZECH010000298.1:0-4198 GCA_964510675.1 uncultured Ignavibacteriaceae bacterium | reverse complement strand
GTATTTAAAAAATATCCGGTTACACCGCCCGGCTCAAAAAGTATAAAACATTTTACAGACAGCTGCTCAGCGTGTCATCTTTGTGTTAGTGCTTGTCCAACACAAGTTCTTCAGCCATCTTTTTTAGAATATGGTTTTCTCGGAATGCTTCAACCAATAATGGAATATAAAAAAGACTACTGCAATTTTGAATGCATAATCTGCAGCGAAGTTTGTCCCACAGGTGCAATAGAAAAAATTTTAGTCGATGAAAAGAAGCTCACTCAACTCGGCAAAGCACAGTTTATAAAGGAAAATTGCATAGTCTATACAGAGAGTACAGCCTGCGGAGCTTGTTCAGAACATTGTCCAACAAAAGCAGTTAATATGGTTCCTTACACATCTGAAAAGACGGGTAAGCTGTTAAATATTCCTGAAATAAAAGAGGAGTATTGTGTCGGCTGTGGTGCTTGTGAATATGCCTGTCCGACAAAGCCACACAAATCAATTTACGTTGAGGGAAATCCTGTTCACTTGCTTGCCAAAAAGCCTGAAGAAAAGAAACTGATAGAAGAGCTGCCCCAGGAAGATTTTCCGTTTTAATCAAATCTTATCCAACCTATAAACCACTCATCAATAAAATCAAATTTTTCTAAAGATAAACAGGAATTCTTCGAAACAAAAAATTTCCTTGTGCGTCTGAATCTATAAAAAGGAAAATCTCTAGGAGGAGAAATGAGTTTAGCTACAAATAAAAACCGATTTCAAAATTTACTTACTGCGTTAGCTTTTACATTTGCAGTAATATTTTTTGTTTCTTGCAGTACCGAATCTTACACACAGGAAGAAGATAAAACTCTGGAAGAAGAGAAAACAAAACAAAAGAAAGAACAAGCTCTCTACTTCACAGAAAATGAAGATGGAAATAAAACGGAATACGAGGTACGCTTTAAGGATGGAGAAATAGCTTCAATTCATAAAAACGGGGTTAAAGTTCCCGATAATGAAATTAAAGATTATGAAGACTTCGTCAATGATGAACTCAACTCTATGAGTAAGGATGAGTTTAATGTCTTTATTCCTTCTCCACTACATGCATTTCATTTTGATATGGATGAATTCCATAAAAATATGGATGAGATGAGAGATAACTTTAAAGGGGATAATTTTGTGTTCAAATTTGACCGTGAAAAGTTCAAGGAAGATATGGATAAGCTTAAAGATGATTTAAAAGACATTGATGATATAGTTATTCATATTGATAAAGATAAAATCCGGAAAAATATTGATAAGGGGTTAAGGCATCTTGATAAGCTTAAAATGCACAGGTTCAATTTTGATTTTGATGATGATGAGCTTGATGAAAATATGAAACGTATTACTATTGAATTGAAGAATATGAATGATGAGTTAGAACTAAATATGGAAAACCTTGAAGAAGAAATGAAGGATCTTGAAGAAGAAATGGGAGATCTTTCCAAAGAGATGGAAGAGCTTGATAAAGAAATGAAAAACCTGGACAATTTTCTCAGTGCAGTAAAGATTGAGCTTGTTAAAGATGGACTGATTAAAAATACTGAAGAAGAATTTGAACTTGAACTTTCGTCTACAAAAATGGAAGTGAATGATGAAAAAATTCCGGATAATCTCCTGGAAAAATATAAAGCACTTTATGAGAAGCATTTCGGTAAAGAAATAAAAGGCAAGCTAAAGTTTCAGAATTAAATAAAAATTCCCAACCAAAAATCATCTTTTCCAAATCCGGTTCTCTCCACTGGGGCCGGATTTTTATTTTAAATAAAATGAAAAACCATCGTATTGAAGAACTTTCTCTCAGGTTAAGACATTCTTTTGCCTTAACAAGAACAACTATTGATTATCCCAATCATAAATCTCAAAATAACAGAAAAAATTTAGTTTAAACAAAAAAAATTATCTATATTAAAATCCTAAACGTGTCAAATCAATAAAAACTCTCTAAGTAAATGAAGATATTAATGCTTTGCTATGAATATCCCCCGATAGGTGGTGGTGGAGCTAAAGTTGTTGCCGGTCTTACTTCAGAATTAATAAGGCAGGGACATGAAGTTGACCTGGTTACAATGGGTTTCAAAAATCTTCAAAGGTTTAAAAAATCTAAAAATCTTAATATCTATTATGTAAGATGTTTCCGGTTAAAAGCCGATATCTGTACACCTTTTGAAATGCTGACATATTTGATTATGGCTTTACCTTTAATTCTAAAATTGTGCAGGCAAAATAATTATGATATAAACCATACACATTTTATATACCCTGATGGAATACTTGCATACATTATAAAAATAATTACAGGTTTACCTTATGTTGTAACTGCTCATGGCTCGGATGTACCCGGTTATAATCCTGATAGATTTGTAACTATGCATAAGTTTCTTAAACCTTTGGGGAAAAGAATAACTGCAAATTCTCAAAGAGTGATTGTACCAAGTGTAAATCTTGAGAATTTGATTAAAAAAATTTCCCCGAAAGTTGAATCGACAATTATACCTAACGGGATCAACTTGAATAAATTTACACCAAACGGAAAGAGAGAAAAGAAAATATTGGTTGTTACCAGAATGTTTGAAAGAAAGGGCGTTCAGTACTTTCTTCAGGCACTCACGGATTTTAAGCATTTCTACAATATTAATATTGTTGGTGATGGTCCTTATTTAGAAACCTTAAAGAAAATTGCAGTTGATAAAAAATTAAATGTAAATTTTTTAGGTTTTATTGATAATAACTCTAAAGAACTGCGTGAGCTTTATGAAAGCTCGATGATTTTTGTTTTTACATCTGAAGCAGAAAATTTTCCGATTGTGCTTTTAGAAGCAATGGTTGCAGGTTTGGCAATAATTACAACGAATGATACCGGGTGTGCTGAAGTTGTCGGAGACAGTGCAATTTTAGTTAACTCAAAAAATTCTGAAGCAATTAAGGATGCCCTGGAAAAATTGGTAAATGATCCTGATCTTTGTATTAAATTAGGGAAAGCTGCAAGAAAAAGAGCTGAAGAATACTTTGGCTGGGAATCTATTTCAGTTAAATCTGTTCATCTATATTCTCAATTCAGAAAACCATCTCTGCTACAAGAAGCAATAGACCTTTAACAAACCAAATCCGCAGGTAAGATGAAAATTTGTTTTATATGCATGGAAATTTTTGCCTGGAATAAATATGGAGGCTTCGGCAAAGCTACGAGAATAATCGGAAAAGAATTAGTTAAATGTGGAATAGAGGTTTATGCCGTTATTCCAAGAAGAAATGGACAAAGAGAATTTGAAGTTCTTGACGGCATTAAAGTTTTCAGCTTTCACAAAACAAATCCTTTTTATGCAAGAAAATTATTTAAAAAATGTAATGCAGATATTTATCATTCCGAAGAGCCTTCATTCGGAACATACCTTGCAATGAAGGAAATGCCGGAAAAAATTCATTTAGTAACATCAAGGGATACGAAGTTCTTTAATGATTGGGTTAGAGAATTTATTAATCCTTCTTTTAATAAAATACAAGTGCTTGCAAATTATTTATACGAGGATAATTATTTTGTAAAAAGATCAGTAAGAAAAGCAAACAGGGTTTTCTGTGCTGCAAAATTTCTTAACGGTAAAGTCTCAAAAAAATATTCATTGAAAAACGCAGTCGAGTTTCTACCAACTCCTATTGAAGTACCGAAAAAAGAAATTGTAAAATCTGGGTTTCCGACAGTGTGTTATTTAGCCAGATGGGATAAAAGAAAGAAACCCGAACTGTTTTTCCAATTAGCTGAATCATTTCCTGAAATAAAATTTATTGCTATTGGAAAGGGACGCAATAATAACTATGACAGATATTTGAGGAAGAAGTATTCTGGTTTAAAAAATCTAAAAATGACCGGTTTCATTAATCAATTTGAAACTGATGAATTATCTAAAATTTTAGAAACAAGCTGGATATTGGTTAATACTGCTACAAGAGAAGGATTGCCGAATGCATTTTTAGAAGCACTGGCTCATAAATGTGCAATATTAAGTTCATTGAACCCCGAAAATGTTACTGAACGCTTTGGTTATTTTGTTAAGAATGATGATTTTAAAGAAGGATTAATCAAATTATTGGATAATGATAATTGGAGGATAAAAGGAGAACAAGGGCAAGAATATGTAAAAGAAAATTATGAATTAAGCAGAGATTTGCCATTCAAATTACAGAGCTT
>CAZECH010000297.1:0-4201 GCA_964510675.1 uncultured Ignavibacteriaceae bacterium | reverse complement strand
GCTCACAAAATAATCCGGGCTGATTCCGAAGGCTTTAAATTGAAAATTATGGATCAATGCGGCAGATGTCATGAAGCAATTTCTGAAACTTATTTTGATACTTATCATGGAAAAGTCTCTCAATTGGGTTATACGAAAACTGCCAAATGTTATGACTGCCATGGAGCTCATGATATTTTGCCCATCGAAAATCCATCTTCTCATTTGAACAGAAAAAATATTGTAGAGACTTGTCAGAAGTGTCATTCAAGTGCAAATAGACAATTTGCAGGTTATTTTACCCATGCAACCCATCATGATCCTGAAAAATATCCATGGCTATTCTGGACTTTTTGGGGTATGACTGGTTTATTATTATTTACCTTTGTAATTGCAGGAGTACATACAATTTTATGGTTGCCGAGATCTTTACAATGGAGGCGTGAGTTAAAAAGACGAAAATTAAATAATCTGAATAAAAACGATAATAAAGATCCACATGATAACCGAAGATCCTGAAGAATTGAAGAATAATACTAGCTCGGCAAATATTGCTGCAAAAGATAAAACTATGGCTGTTGAAGCTCAGGTAGAAAGGTTTTCCCGGTTAAACAGAGTGCTTCATATCTTAATGATTGTCAGTTTTATTAGTCTTGCACTAACCGGTATGACTTTAAAATTTTCATACACCGGCTGGGCAGCTTTTCTCTCCGGATTATTTGGAGGTTTTGAATTTGCCGGATATATACATCGTTTTTCTGCTGTAATTATGTTCATCGTTTTTATATCTCATATTATAGATTTGATAAGAATAAAACAGAAAGAAAAAAAATCTTTTAAAGAATTCTTATTCGGATCCAGTTCAATGTTATTTAACAAAAATGACTTGAAAGATTTTATCGGTTCACTTAAATGGTTTATAGGATTGGGCGGCAGACCTGAATACGGCCGATGGACTTATTGGGAAAAGTTCGATTACTTTGCAGTGTTCTGGGGGATTTTTATAATCGGATCCACAGGTTTAACATTGTGGTTCCCCGAATTTTTTACTCAGTTTATGCCTGGATGGGTTATAAATGTTACTACAATAATCCACAGCGATGAAGCTCTGCTAGCAACCGGATTTATTTTTACAATTCACTTCTTTAATACTCATCTTCGCCCGGAAAAATTTCCAATGGATATTGTGATATTTTCTGGTCGAGTTCCTCTGGAAGAGTTTAAACTTGATCGCCCCCAGGAATATAAAGAATTAGTTGAGAAAGGTGAACTTGAAAAATATCTTGTAGAACCATATCAGCCAATTGTAATAAGAACAATAAAAATATTCGGATGGACAGCATTAACTATAGGATTTAGTATAATTATCTGGATAATTTATGCAATGCTTTTTGCATACAGGTAGTTTTACTAATTTAGTATTCATTTTCATTACTATACTTTGATGAAAAAAATATTTCCACTATCATTTTATAATCCTATTACCCTTACCGGGACGGCAATTGCAATAGTAAGTTTTGGTCTTATCCTGTTTCTCATAATCCTTGAATTATTGACCGAAGACCAGAAACCCTATATGGGTATTATTGCTTTCGTTATTCTTCCCGGGTTTTTAATTCTAGGACTTGCATTAATTGCTTATGGTGTTTTCAGGGAACACCGCAGGAAAAAGCTCGGCATAACAAAAGAGAAAAAATTTCCTGTTATTGATCTTAACAATCCAAAGCAACGTACTGCTGTTACAATTTTTATTGGTGGAACAATCCTGTTATTACTTTTTACTGCATTCGGCAGCTTCAAAGCTTATGAATATACAGACTCCGATGAATTCTGCGGAACTTTGTGCCATACTGTTATGGAACCAGAATATACTGCTTACCAGTTTTCTCCTCACGCAAAAGTTGGTTGCGTTAAATGCCATATCGGTTCTGGTGCTGAGTGGTATGTTCGCTCAAAGTTTTCCGGTGCTTACCAGGTATATTCAGTTATATTTAATAAGTATTCAAGACCAATCCCAACACCAATTGAAAACTTGCGTCCTGCACAGGAAACATGCGAACAATGCCATTGGCCGGAACACTTCTATAGCGAAAAAAAACATGAGAACACTTACTTTGTTTCCGATGAACAAAACAGCCGATGGTCTCTGACTATGCTGATGAAAATCGGCGGAGGATATGAAGAAGGGGGTGTTACAAAAGGAATTCACTGGCATATGAACATTGTTAATGAAATATACTACTATTCAACAGATCCATCCCGGATGATCATTCCGTGGGTTAAATCAAAATCGAAAGGGGGGGAAGAAACTGTTTACAGATTAAAAGATTTTCCGCTTAGTGATAAGGAAATTAAACAGGATTTGCTGAGAAGAATGGATTGTATTGATTGCCATAATCGTCCTTCACACATTTATAATCCACCGATGAGATCTGTAAATCATTTAATGGAAATAGATAAGATTAATCGGGAACTTCCATTTATAAAAAGTATTTCCGTACAAGCACTTGACAGACCTTATACATCAAAACAAGTTGGACTTGATAGTATAAGATTTGCTATTGAAGAATTTTATAAAGTTAATTATCCAAAACTTACAGTTGATAAAAAAGAATCAATTGAAAAAAGTATTATAGAAATACAAACTGTTTATGGCAGAAATTACTTTCCGGAAATGAGAGTAAGCTGGAGATATTTCCCTGAACAAATCGGGCATATGTATGCACCGGGTTGTTTCAGGTGTCATGATGGAAAGCATTTCAGTGATGAAGGAAAAGTAATTTCACGTGATTGTAATGTTTGCCATACTCTCATTGCTCAGGAATTTGAAAATTCTGAAACAGAGTATTCTCTAAAAGGAGTTGAATACAAACATCCGATTGATATAGGAGATTCGTGGAAAGATATCGGGTGTAGTACTTGCCATTTGGGAAAGAAGTGAGTTTGATTTTGTCAGTCTGAGCTTGTCGAAGACTGACTATTTTTTTAGAAGGTTACACTTCGACAGGCTCAGTGTGACAAATAATTGAAAGCTATCATAATTGATGGCTCAGGAGAAAAAATAGAATGAAAAAATATCTTGACGAAGCATTAGAATACCATAGCATGGGAAGGAAAGGAAAGATAGAAGTTGTCGCAACCAAACCATGCTTAACATCGCGCGATTTATCATTGGCTTACACACCCGGAGTTGCAGAACCTTGCAGAATGATTGAAAAAAACGAAGAAGATGTTTACAAATACACGGCTAAGGGAAATCTTGTTGCTGTGGTTTCCAATGGAACTGCAGTACTTGGGCTTGGTGATATTGGCCCATCTGCAGGAAAACCGGTAATGGAAGGGAAAGGAATTTTATTTAAACGATTTGCCGATATAGATGTTTTCGATATCGAATTGAAAAGTAAAGATCCTAAAGAAATTATAAAAGTTGTTCAACTTATGGAACCAACCTTTGGTGGAATTAATCTTGAAGATATTAAAGCTCCGGAATGTTTTGAGATAGAAGAAACTCTAAAGCAAACTATGAACATTCCTGTTTTTCATGATGATCAGCATGGTACTGCAATAATTTCTTGCGCTGCATTAATTAATGCGATTGAAATTGCTGGTAAAAAACTTTCCGAAGTTAAAATTGTTGTTAACGGTGCAGGAGCTTCAGCTATCTCATGCAGTAAAATGTATATATCTGCCGGGGCAAAAAGAGAAAACTTATTGATGTTCGATTCAAAAGGATGTCTTACTAAAGACAGGACAGACCTTAATAAATATAAAATGGAATTTGCAACCGATAAAAAATACAAATCTCTTAAAGAAGGAATGACAGGTGCAGATGTTTTTGTCGGGTTGTCAAAAGGTGGTGTTGTTTCAAAAGAGATGATTAAAGTAATGGCAGATAACCCTGTTGTTTTTGCAATGGCCAATCCCGATCCTGAAATAACTTATGAAGATGCAACTTCAGTAAGAAATGATTTGATTATGGCAACAGGCAGAAGTGATTATCCTAACCAGGTAAATAATGTACTCGGATTCCCGTTTATTTTCCGCGGTGCTCTTGATGTAAGAGCAACAGCCATAAATGAAGAAATGAAAATGGCTGCTGTTAAGGCTCTCTCAACACTTGCACGAGAAAAAGTCCCGGAAATAGTAATCCAGGCTTATGGCGGTAAAGATTTTGAGTTTGGTAGAGATTACATTATTCCAAAGCCATTCGATCCGAGGGTTC
>CAZECH010000296.1:0-4204 GCA_964510675.1 uncultured Ignavibacteriaceae bacterium | reverse complement strand
TGGTGCAAGCGGTAAGAGTGAAAATAAAATAATTAAAATTGCTATAATAAAATAAAAATAGCATAACCATTCTTTTTATAATATGAGAGATGACAGCTTCTTAAAAAGAAGTCATCTCTATATTTTTTAATACAGGCAAAATTTTTTATAACAATTCAATCCTTCTCTTATAGTAATTTTTATTTATGAAAATATTTTTAAGTCTTTCTTTTTTTATATTACTTTTTACAACTTCCTTTGCCCAGTTTACCGAGTTCCACCCTGAACTCAATTGGTACACAATTAAAGGAGAGCATATTGAGGTTCATTATCATAACGGTGCTGAAAGAACAGCAAAAGTTATTGCCAAAATAGCTGATGAAGTTTGGGACCCAATCTGTTCTCTTTACGGCTATGAACCTGATGTTGTTCATTATGTAATTAAAGATATAGATGATTACTCAAACGGTGCTACTTACTTTTTTGATAACAAGATTGAAATCTGGACGAGTGCTCTTGATTTTGATTTAAGAGGAACTCACAACTGGCTTCGAAATGTGATTTCACACGAGTTCACACATATGGTGCAGATACAGGCATCTATTAAATCCTCAAGGGGACTTCCTGCAGTTTTTCTCCAAGTATTGAATTATGAGGATGAAAGAAGACCTGATATTCTCTATGGTTTCCCAAATCTTTTAATTTCATATCCGTTGGCAACTATAAATGTTCCTGCCTGGTTTGCTGAAGGGACAGCCCAATATATGAGAAAGGAATTCGATTATGATCGGTGGGATACTCATCGGGATATGATATTGCGTTCTTATGCACTTGATGGAAATATGCTTAGCTGGAACCAGATGGGAGTGTTTGGTAAAACAAGTCTTGGCAATGAATCGGTTTATAATTCCGGGTATGCATTAACAAACTATATTGCTCAGAAATATGGTGAGGAAAAGCTTTCAGAAATAAGTAAAGCTCTTGGCAACATATGGAATTTCACGATTGATGCAGCTTTTGAGGATGTACTTGGAAAGGATGGTAATGAGATTTACAATGAATGGAAAGAATTAGTTACAAAAAGTTATTTTGAACGAACATCTGATTTAAGAACAAACCTTGTAACCGGTGATACTCTTGGTAAAGACGGTTTTGGAAATTTTTATCCTGCTTTTTCCAAAGATGGTTCTAAGTTTATTTATATCTCCAATAAATCTGCAGATTATTTTGGTTTAGCAGGTATTTATCAATACGACTTTAAAACTAAAGAAGAAAAAAAACTTGTTGACGGAATTCGTTCAACAGTTGATTGGATTCCCGGGAAAAATAAAATTATTTATGCAAAGCTCAGTGATGATAATCCAAACTGGTATAACGTTCATGATGTTTATGTCTATGATATTGATGAAGAAGAGGAAACACGCTTAACATATAATCTTCGTGCAAACCAGCCGGCAATATCAAATGACGGGAAGAAAATTATTTTTCTTTTTCAGAAAGATGGAACAACTAATCTTGGTTTAATTGATGTTGATCTTGACAGCAATAAAGTTATAGATTTTAAACAACTAACTACTTTTAGCAATGGTGAACAGGTTTACAATCCCAAATTTGCAGATGATGATTCCTATATAATTTTCGATTACTCATTCCATCATACAAGAGATATATTCAGAGTTAATCCTGATAGCTCTGGATACAGGGAAGTAATATCAACAAATGCCGATGAAAGAAATCCTGTTATAGATAAAGATGGAAATCTTATTTATGCTTCTGATGAAACAGGAATTTTTAATATCTATAAATATGATTTTAATACAAAAGAAAAAACTCAGCTTACAAATGTTCCTGGTGGTGCATTTATGCCTTCTGTTTCAGATAATGGAGATATTTTATATTCAGGTTACACTTCTTCCGGGTATAAAATATTTTATATTGATCCTGAACATCAGGAAAAAGTAATCGCAGGTAAAAATTATATCTGGAAAAATAATCCTCCCCTTGATATTTACTCAGCTAACGGAGACGTTATTTCTTTGAATATAAACGACTTAAAGAATTTTAACGATAATGAAACTCCTGATTATGAAGAAAGAACTTATGGCGGTGTTTTTTCCAAACTCACATTCTTTCCTTTTATAAGGTATGATAATTATAACACAACAAATAAATTCGCAGAAAAAATTAAACCCGGATTGCTTGTGACTTCAAGCGATATGTTGAACAGGTATTCTTTATTTGCCGGTGGCTCTATAAACTCAAGATTGGAAAGAGACCTCTTCCTTATTTTTGATTATAGGAATAAACTGCCGTTGCTTTTTAATCTTGGAATTAAACCTGAACTTTCATTGGAACTATACAATATAAGTCGTAAAACCGATGTTGACATTTTCTTTGATCCCGATACTTTATCTAGTGGTATTATAAATTATGAGGATACAATCGGAACTAATGTTACATACAGTTTATTTGAAGTGGATTTTGTAGCAAAGCACAGAATATTTTCACGCAACCAGGAACTGGAATTCAGATTTATTTTCAGTCAGTATTCAGCTGCTTTGGGCAGTTTCTTTTTACCCAATGATATTGGTTTATATCCGACGACATATGATACCTATCTAATAGGCAGAAACCTACAAATAAAATATAAATTGGATGCGGTGCTTCCTTACAGGGATGCAGAAATAAATCCGATTGGTGCTGAGCTTGAACTAACTTATAACTATGAGTTCAACAAGTTCAATTCCGAAGGTGAATATATTATTGAAGATGGTGTCTTGAAACCGGATTATAATGATTTTAATTTTCACAAACTGGAACTTAATTCTAAACTACATTTTCCTCTTTGGGGGAACCATACTATATCTGCTCAATTAAGAGGCGGAACAATTTTAGGACCTGCTGTACCGGATTTTTTTGATTATTATCTCGGCGGTTTAATAGGAATGAAAGCATATCCTTTTTATGCTGTAAGTGGAAACGAAGTTGCATGGGTTAATCTTACATACAGGTTTCCTCTTTTCAGAAATATTGATGCAAGGGCAGGACATCTTTATTTAGATAAAATTTATTTATCTGTATATGGAGATTTTGGAAATGCCTGGACTGGTGATTTTCCAAAATTAAATACCTTTAAAAAAGGTGTCGGGACAGAATTAAGAATCCAGATGAACTCTTATTACTTATTCCCCACAAGCATTTTCATAAATGCTGCTTATGGGTTTGATAAGTTTGAGAGAATTGTCAATAGTGAATCAATCACTTACGGAAATGAATGGCAGTTTTATGGAGGAATTTTATTTGGATTTGATATTTAATATCTATTGTTAAACTGCTTAATTGTTTAATTATTGAAAGCGATTTAATAATTAAAATACTTAAGGATCATTAATGAAGAAAATCTTAATCATAATCTTAATTGTAATCTTGATCGCTTCTGTTAACGCTCAATCATCTGAAATAAATTTTACAGGAAGTCTTCATACAGATTCCAAAATTTTATTTGATGCCGCAAATCCTGAATCTCTTCCTCAAATATCTTTTCAAACAGAAAATAAAAAATCTCCTTTTCTCGGCGGACTTTTATCACTTGTTGTTCCTGGTTCTGGAGAAGTATATGCAGGGAATTACTGGAAAGCTGCAATCTTTGTCGCAATTGAAGCTGCCGTAATAACAACTGCTGTTATTTATGATAACAAGGGTAATGACCAGACAGAATTTTTTCAGCGGTATGCTGATGAAAACTGGGATGTTACCGAATATGCTGCATATATAAACTCTAATTATGGAAAAAATATTTCGATTGATTCAGATGTATCGAAAAAACCCTGGCAAAGAGTAAACTGGCAGGAGTTAAATGAAGTTGAAAGAGAAATACAAGGGTTCTCACATACATTACCACCATATGGAGATCAGCAGTATTTCGAATTAATCGGGAAATATTATCAATTTACTTCAGGCTGGGATGATTATTCGGGTGGCGTTATTTCCAATTTTACACCTCATATGCTGGGTTATGCACATGAGCACGCAAGAGCAGATGATTATTACAATGTGGCTTCCAAGGCAGTGATTGGCATTTATATCAATCATTTTCTCTCTGCAATTGATGCTGTATGGACTACAATTAATTATAACAAATCTCTTGCATTTCAAATGAGAATGGAAGAAGTTTATCTTGCCGATAGGATGGAGTTAGTACCAATCTTAAAATTGAATTTTAGTT
>CAZECH010000295.1:0-4273 GCA_964510675.1 uncultured Ignavibacteriaceae bacterium | reverse complement strand
AATATTCTTCAGCAGTAAAAAGAATTTTTGGCTCTATTTGCCCGAATCTGTCTAGTACTCCCTGTATACCAAAATCCGGGGAGCAAGATGACCAAATAGCTCCAATACCGGCTGTAGCTAACATTGCAATAATCGCCTCTGGTGTATTGGTAACAAAACCTGCTATTCTATCCCCTTCTTTTACACCGAAATCTTTTAGGCCTTTTGCACATTTGGCAACAAACGAAAACAATTCAGAATAAGTTATCCTGATTGTATCTGCATTCTCTCTTGAACTGACAATAGCAATTTTATCATCCCTGTATCTTAAGAGATTTTCTGCAAAGTTGAATTTGCTACCCTCAAACCATTTTGCTCCCGGCATTACCGGATTTGTTAATACTCTATCATACGTTCTGGAGTATTTCAAATAAGCTAATTGCCAGATCGAGTCCCAGAATTTCTCAATATCTGTTACAGACCAGTTATACAATTCACCATAGTCATTAAATGTTTTTCCTGAGATTTCTTCAGCTTCCTTAAGGTATTTATACATATTTGAAGACTTAACTCGTTCTTCGGAGGGTTTCCAGAGAGGTTGTTTCATCTCGTTAAAGATTTTTAATTAATATTTCCCGACGTATAAAGCAACTTTCCATGCAAAAGTAATGTCTTTTGCTTCAAGTGCATTTTTAGCAGTTAATTCAAAATAAGTTTTTATTTTGGGATGATTTATTTTGTCGAGATCCAAAGCCGCTTTTAGCATATATCGAAAATTATTATGTCTTTGATATCTAAAAAATGCTTCTTCAGTTGGCTCATAATTTTCGAATTTCCCCCCTATGTACTCATTAATAAAATTTTCCACGTCATTTTTCCCGGGAATCTGTTCTATATTCCCAAACTTACCCAGATTATTAGCAGAGTAGATATTAGATTCTTTTATGAATGCAGGCAGATTATCATATCCTATCCCCTTTTTAGCAATTGGTTTTTCAACTTCAAAAACTGCAAAACCGCTTGCGCGACAGTAGAAATTTGCTGACATTCTTGAAACAAGATCAATCAAGTCCGGGTGAATTATTCCATTCTTAAAAATATCTTCAGCAACATGAAATTTCAGAACTTCACAAATAAAAATATTCGGGGAAGCTCCGCCTTCTCCATAACTCATAATATCTCTTATCTTACATTCCATTTGAAATGGTGATTCCTTTACACGTTTAGGTTTTACAATATCAGAGTCAACAGGAGTTAGTCCACACTTTTCAAACTCATTTACTTCTGAAGAATATTCCGTGGACGCTAAACTAATCTGTTCAACCATATTGTATGTAACAGATTGTACAACACACTCGCGGGTTCTGATTAAATTATTATAAGTGTCCTTAAAAGATGCATCTTTTCCTCTTCTTGAAGGAGAAAAAGCAATAATAGGTGGATTTGAACCAAATGCATTAAAAAAGGAAAAAGGAGAAAGATTTGGAATTCCATCTTCTGAGAGCGATGATACTAAAGCGATAGGACGAGGGGCTACACCTCCGAGCAAAATTTTATGAAGTTCAGGCTGCGGAAGATCCTTTGGCTCGAAGTGCAGCATTTTATTTTTTCTTCCTTGCTAAAATTGAGAAATCTTTTTCTTTTTTTACGATTTTATTTTTTAATCTTCCAAGAGTTTCAATTTCAAGTTCGATTGTATCTCCGTCTTTCAACCAAATAGGAAAAAATTCTGTACCTTTCTTTTTTGCTTCTAATGCCCAAGTTCCGTTTAATTCAAGATAACACCCTGTACCGACTGTTCCTGAACCAATTACATCCCCCGGAAAAAGTTCAACTCCGTAAGAAGCTCTTTCAATAATTTCTGCAAAAGTCCAGTTCATGTCTTTTAAATTACCAAAAGAAATTTGTTTATCGTTATGGTAAGCTTTCATTTCAAGATTGTATTTGTTCCCAAAAGGAGTTTCAATTTTATATTTCTCTAATTCATCAGAAGTAACTAAATATGGACCCAAAGTCGTTGCAAAGTCCTTCCCTTTTGCGGGACCCAGATTCAATCTCATTTCTTCCATTTGAAGAGTACGTGCAGATAAATCATTCATAACCATGTAGCCCGCAATAAAATCATCAGCATTGTTGGAAGAGATATTCATTCCTCTTTTACCAATTACAATGGAACATTCAAGTTCAAAATCCAATTTTTGAAGATGATCAGTTTCAACATATACATCACCTTCACCAAAGACAGATTTGTGATTTGTAAAATAAAACACAGGGAATTGATCAAACTCAGGAATCATTTCTACTCCCCTGTTTCTTCTTGCAGTGGCAACATGCTGTCTGAATGCATAACCATCACGGCACGATGTAGGTTTTGGAACCGGTGAAAGACGGATTGCTTCTTTGATTTCCTCAACATTTATTTTTCTATTTCTAATTGCTTCTTCAACTTGTCTTGCCAGTGCCAGGTTAGATTCCCATCTTTTTAAGAATCTGTTCATTCTTCCGGGAAGATCAATATCTAATGCCTTAGCAGATTTTCTGAGATCGAATAGTCTATCTTCTACTTCAATTGCTAACCTGTCTTTTGCTTTCCTAAGGTAGGATACAAATCTCATAATTTAATTTTAATTGTGAAATTAATTGTTTAACGAAATTTTATGTTTTTCAACTAACAAAGAATAAATTTCCTCAATTACATTTAAGGCAAATTCTGTTTCTTCCATTGTTCCGGAATTTATTCTAATTCCATTTGGGATTCCAAATGGTTTAACATACCGCAAAATCAAACCTCTGTTCAAACATTCTTCATTAAATTCTACTGTAAACTCTTCCGAAGGAAAAATCAAAAGTATAAAATTGGCAGCAGTCGGAATCTGTTCAATTCCCAACTCAGTAAACTTTAATATCATCTTATCCAAAGATTTCCTGTTTAATTCAACTGTTTTTTTCAAAAATTCTTCATCATCAAAAGCAGCAATAGCTGCCTCCTGAGCCAGATAATTTGGTTCAAAAGGAAGTTTAACTTTATAAAGTTCTTTTATAAGATTTTCCGCTCCACAGGCGAAACCGATTCTTAATCCTGCCAAACCATAAGCTTTGGAAAGTGTTCTTAGTACGATGAGATTTTCTTTTTCATATTCTAATCCGTTTGGATAGTCGGGATGAGATTCGGCATAAACTGTATATGCTTCGTCAAGTATAACCAGAACAGTATCCGGAATCCTAAAAAGAAATGAATCCAATTCATCTTTTGTGAACATAGTTCCAGTAGGATTATTTGGATTTGCTAAATAAATGATTTTTGTTTTTGAAGATATCGAATTAGCAATCTCCTCAAGATCGAAATGATAATTCTTTAAAGGAATCTCAACAGATTTAAACCCATATTTACTAACATTAACGTACCAGCCGATAAAAGTTCCCTGAGAAGTTAGGAGTTCATCATCACCCTCAGTAAAAGTACTTATTATATATTGTATTAAAGAATCGGAACCGCTTCCTGTGACAATTTGAGAAGGTTTTTTATTATACTTTTTTGAAATTGCATTTACAAGTTTAAATGCGGATGGGTTTGTGTACCTGTGAAGCTGATTTACACTTCTTTTAATTACTTCTATAGCTTTAGAAGAAGGTCCAAGTGGATTTTCATTTGAAGCCAGCTTAACAATTTTTGGTAATCCTTTTTCTCTTGCTAATTCATCAATCGGTTTGCCTGCTTTGTATGGCTGAAGCCTTTGAATGTGTTCAGGAATTTTAATCATATAATTAAATATAAATAATTTTGGGTACCGGAATAAAACCGGCATCTTTCAAATTTATGCTTTTTCCAACCAGGAATGATGATAGTCTTCTACCATTGTCTCCTTAACATTCTTAGTTACTTTCAAAGGAGTAAATGTATCAATCATAATTGCGTATTCATCAGTTTCTTTTTTGCCGATTGATGCTTCAGTTTTCCCAGGCTGAGGTCCATGTGGAATTCCCATCGGGTGTAGAGTTATTGATCCCTCCTGTACACCCGAACGTGACATAAAATCACCATACACATAATACAATACCTCATCGCTGTCAACATTTGAATGATAATATGGAGCGGGAATTGCATCAGGATGGAAATCAAAAAGTCTCGGTACAAAATTACACACAACAAAATGCTCTGTTGTAAAAACTAAATGAATGGGTGGTGGCAGATGAATCTTTCCAACTTTTGGTGCATACTCTTTAATATTAAAAGTATAATGATATAAATATCCATCCCAGCCAACTACATCAAAGGGATGATGAGGAAGTTCAT
>CAZECH010000294.1:0-4292 GCA_964510675.1 uncultured Ignavibacteriaceae bacterium | reverse complement strand
TAAAGGGAGACCAGTCGTACTAAGAACATTAATCCCTCTCTCTTTTAACTCACTTAAAATCCTCTCCTCCTTAAGTAGGAGAGGATTTTTTTAAAGTTTTACCTGGGATTAAGAAATCCTCTTGTAAAAATTAAAGAAGATTTGGAAGTGTAATAATATATTCCGTTCCTTTTATATTGTTAATCTTAATAGTTCCTTCGAGTTTCTGTACTAAAACGTTTATAAGCTTCAGACCTAATGTGTTTGTATTGTTAAAATCTATTCCGTCGGGCAAACCTACTCCATCATCTCTTACAACCAAAACATATTTTTCATCATCCAGGCGTTTTAATGAAATATACACTTCACCTTTCCTGTTATTGGGAAATGCATACTTAAATGAATTTGACGCAATTTCATTAATTATAAGCGCAAGTGAGACAGCATTATCAATTGATACAAAGATTTTTTCAATTTCAATTTTAAAAGAAACATTTTCAGTTATTGTTTTGAAAGCATCATAAAAATTATTTACGAGATCGCTTAGATACTCTTCGAAATCAATGCTTGAGATATCCAGTGATTTGTATAATTTTTCATGAATTAATGCAATAGACCTAATCCTGTTATTTGTCTGTGTAAAGAAATTAAGCATTTCTTTATTATTAACCTGGTTCGACTGGAGATTGATGAGGCTTGAAATAATCTGAAGATTATTTTTTACTCTGTGATGAACTTCTTTAAGTAATATTTCTTTTTCTTTCAGAGCTGTTTCGGTTTTTTCAATTGCTTTTTTTCTTTCTATAATTTCCAGCTGAAGAGTATTATTTATTATAATTAATTCCCTAGTCCTTTCTTCAACCCGCAGTTCAAGTTCATCTTTAGCCCGCCTTAATTCTTCTTCCTGTTTTTTGGCATCGGTAACATCATGGCAAACTCCAATCATCTTATAAGGATTACCTTCTTTATCAGCTAATACTTCTCCTCTTGAATAAAGAATCCTTACAGATCCATCAGGCTGCATAATTCTTTCATAAAAACTGAATGGCTGGCCTGTTTCATAAGCTTTCTGAATGTTGGCTTTTGTATTATTTCTATCTTCCGGTATTACTTTTTCAAGAAAAGATTCATAAGTAATTTCAACTTCAAAAGGCTGGTATCCATAAATTCTGTATAATTCATCTGACCAGCTTACATGGTTGGATTTTATATCCCATTCCCAGCTGCCAATCTTTGCAATTTTTTGTGCATTGGCAAACTGCTTATCTCTATTCCTGAGTTGTTCTTCAATTTTCTTTCTTTCCTCTATTTCGATATGAAGTGATTCGGGACTTCTCATAGCAAGTGCAACAGGAAGCACTTTAACTAAAGCGAAAACTGTTCCTATACTGGCTGCCGCAGTAAACAGTTTTACAACTCCAGAGAGCCTATAAACAGGTTCATAGAATAAAATAATATCAATAAGATGTGTTGTTCCGCAGGCAATAATAAACAATCCAAATAACCAGAACAGATGAGGGAAAGGAATTTCATTTGCACGCTTTTTAGCAAATGATACGAGCACAATTGGTATTGTCAGATATGAAGCCCAAATAAAAAAGTCTGAAAAATTATGTAAAGCAATAAGACCGCTTGTCCATTCTCCACATAAAGCTCGTGGTACAAATCCTTCAGAACTAAAAAGTCTGAAGTTTGTAAGAAGAGAGACTAAAACAGTAAGGACGAAAAGAATTATTGTCCCACCAAAAACACGGGGAAAAGTTATCTTATTCATCGTTTTGGTTCCTAATAAGTTATGGAAAAGGAAGGGAATTTTAATGTGTAAGATATTCTTCTTCATTAAAAAGTCAAAACTCTTGGCGATCAGGGGCTGCGCTTCTTAGTCTGAGAGTTACGTAGGAGACCTACAACCTTCGGGATTTTTATTTAGAGATTAAAAATCAACCGAAGGTAAAAAATTTCACATAAAAAAAATGTCGCAATCTAAAGGCTGCGACTAAATAAATAATTATTGTTTTCTAAACACTTAAGCTTTTAAACTGCGCTCTTCTTTTAAATGGATGTAGATATTATTAAAAGTGATAAGAATTTCTTCATTTTAATATAAATTTATTATTAATTGATAATTTTTTATGAGGGAGAGATAAAGCTAACAAATTTTAGAATCATCATCACAATAGAGACACCTTTTAAAAGCTGATGAATAACTAATCTCGAGATTAAAGGATTTCCACTTTTCAAAACAACGATTACTTCTTTTTATTGAGAACAGTCTCAACTGTTTTTAATAAATCCTGCACTTTAAAAGGTTTATAAATTATTTGTGCTGGATTCAGATTTAAAGCTTTAAGGTAGTTATTTTGATCTGAAAAAGCAGAGACAAATATGAATTCGACATTTAATTTTTTAAGCACTTCTGCCACATCAAGACCTGTAACTTCACCTTTAAGCTTTATGTCAAGTAAAGCTAAATCTGGTTTTATAAGATTAATATTTTCAATAGCTTTTTTGCCAGAAGAAAAAGAGGAAATATTTGTAAAACCATTGTTTGTAAATAATAATTCAATATCGAGGGCAACTATCGATTGATCCTCTAAAATGACAATTCTTTTATTTTTATCTATCATTTATTCGTATAAAAATTGAGAAAATTTAACGCGAAAATTTAAATAATCTCAATAAATGTGCTAAATAATGATAGTGCTCCACATCACATATTGTATTCTTTTTCAAAAATTTGATAATAATAGAAGGCTCGTTTCTCTTAAACAAACATTTAAAATAAGAACTAAAAAAATTTGTTATTTTTTTCCCTTTCTTGCTGAAGCTGCTTCTATTTCCTCTTCTTCAACGGAATGCGTTTCTTTAAGATTTGCTTCTCTTTCTGCTCTACGAGCAAGTTTAATATAAAATTTATGAAGATGTTCTAATTCATCCTGGGTTAAGTCTTCTACATCTATTAATCTGTTGCTGGCATCTTTTGAAGAGGCAACCAATTCATTCAGTTTTAATTGAACTGCAAGCGATTCTTTATTCTGTGATCTTTGAATTAAAAAGACCATAAGAAAAGTTACAATTGTAGTGCTTGTATTTATAACAAGCTGCCAGGTATCCGAAAATTTGAAAAGCGGACCGGAAATAATCCAGGTCATTATAATAAAAAACGCGACTGAAAATGCAGCAGAGCTTCCTAAAAAATAAGTTGCTTTGGATGCAAAGCCGTCAAACCAATCATTTAATTTTTTGCTTAATTTATTTCTCATACCATTGCCTTTTTCGTTGATGATTTTAATAAATATTATATGGCTTAGAACTAATTCAAATACATCATAGAAAATATTAAAACAATTATTACAAACGAATGATATGCATACCATCTTTGTAAATATTTTATACTTCCATCTTTTTTTTTATTTTGCTCAACAAATTATTCCTTAATCACTATTTCATCCTTATGAGCTACATAATCGGAATGGACGGAGGGGGTTCTAAAACTCATTGCGTAGCAGCAAACCTTGAAGGAAAGATATTATTTGAGTGTACTGGTGGAGCTTCCAACTTTCTAACACTTGGAACTGAAAAAGTATGCGAAAACTTATTTGAATTAATTGAGAAATGCAGAGAACATCTCAAGATTGACTTTTCCGATATAAAAATTTTTCTGCTTGGTACCACTGGTGCCGGCAGAAGCAATGATGCTGAAAGACTTGAAAATGCTTTTCATGATTTTATCAAAGACCGGAACATTAATTTAAATTTCCATGTTGAGAGCGATGCACGTATTGCACTTGAAGCTGCTTTTTCCGGAAGGCCGGGAAGCATATTAATTGCAGGCACCGGTTCAATTATGTTTGGAAAAGATTTAGCAGGAAATATCCATCGGGTCGGCGGTTTCGGAAGATTTATCGGTGATGAAGGAAGCGGTTTTGCTCTAGGGAAAAAAGGACTAATTGCAGTATCCAAAGAATTTGATGGAAGAGGCAGCGATACATTACTCTCTAAATTGGTAAAAGAAAAATTCAGGATTGATACTCTGGAAAAGTTAATAACTGAAGTTTACAGAAATCAGTTTGATATTGCTTCTGCAGCTCCATTAGTGATTGAAGCAGCCGAGAAAAATGATATTGTTGCTTTGAAAATAATTGATGAAGAAACCGACGAATTGGTTTTGCATATTTCTGCAATGGCAAAAAAATTACAGCAACATATCTTTGAGGTTTCGTTCATAGGTGGGATAATTTGTAATGAGAATATATTTTCTGAAAAACTTAGAGAGAAAATTAAAAACCAATTACCCAATGTTGTTATTAAAC
>CAZECH010000293.1:0-4298 GCA_964510675.1 uncultured Ignavibacteriaceae bacterium | reverse complement strand
TAACCGGAGAATGTGGAATCTATAATAATGTTCGCGAAAAATTGACTGTAAATCCATTGCAAAAATTATTTGAGTTTTCTGATAGTACTGAAAAAATAATCAGCAGTAACTACGCTTACATAAAAAATTGTCCCGGCAAAATCTACACAGAAAAAATCAATTCAGAATTAAACCCATATTTCAATTCTGAGAGTAGTGATATTAAAGGAATACTAGAAACTCAGAAGGAATTCTTAACTGATTTAAATCAACTAACATTTTACTCAGCAAAGATAAACATTGAAGCACCAATTGATTTAATAATGACCACGAGCATAAATGAAGATTACATTTATGTATTTCTAATAAATATTAAAGGTATTTGTGAAGCTTGTGAACCGGAAATCAAATCTATAAAAGATATCAAAATAAGTTATGATAATTCAATTGGCAGCGAAGAAGTATTTGCAATTCCCTTTTTGGGTGATAAAGAGAAAATAAAAACGAATAAGACCGATAATAAAATCAATTTTGCTATTCCCGAAATTGAGCGAGGTATGGTAATCATAATTAAGAGATGATAAATCAAATGAAATATTTAATCCAAAATAAAATTAAGATTCTATTACTAACAATAATTTTCTCGATTCAAGTTCTTGCGCAAAGCACAATAACTTATCAGGAAACTGATGAAATCTTCTCCAATCCGGAAAGGGGATTTTCTGCTTATAGAAGTAATCCGGTTACATTGAGTTTTATTAATTCTTTAAAAGCTATCAATGTGTCAGTTATACAAAGAATTTATACGATTCCTCAATACAACGATGTTCCTTTGCCAGAGACTTTTTTAACAACAGTACAGAATGATCTCAATACAATACGTCTTGGTGGAGTAAAAGTTGTGTTACGTTTTTCCTATACAAATAATCAGAGCGGCGAAGATGCTGCTCTTGATACAATCTTATTACACATAAATCAATTAACTCCGATTTTGCAAGAAAATTTTGATGTAATTGCCTATCTGGAAGCAGGTTTTATCGGTGCCTGGGGTGAATGGTATTATTCTTCACATAACTTAAACAATACTAACAGCAGAAGAACAGTAACTTATGCTTTATTGGATGCTCTTCCTGTAAAAAGAAATGTTGTTGTTAGAACTCCTGATTACAAAAGGAAAATATTCCAGATAAACACACCTCTGGATTCTATTGAAGCCTTTTCTGGATCGCAGCGTTCAAGAGTTGGTGCACACAATGATTGCTTTCTTGCAAGTGCAACCGATTATGGAACCTATCTGGACAATGATATTGAAGGTGATAAAGACTATTTAAATCAGGATAACAGGTATGTACCACAGGGCGGTGAAACATGCTGTGATTGCGGCTTTGCCGGTTGTTCAAATGCTTTAAATGATTTAGCACGGATGAGATACTCGGTATTAAATAAAGATTATCACCCTGATGTTTTAAATAGATGGATTAGCGAAGGATGTATTGATGAAGTTGAAAGAAGACTTGGTTATCGGTTTGAATTATTACAGGCTACCATATCTGATAGTATAAAACCCACAGGCTTATTTAATCTGAATTTCCAAATAGTTAACAAGGGATTTGCAAGTCCATTTAATCCAAGAAATTTAGAAATAGTTTTAAAAAATAATGTTAGTAATCAAAAATACAGATTAATTACCGAAGCAGATCCTAGATATTGGTTGCCTGACGATACAATTTCTGTGGGTGTTACAGGTGGAATTCCAGCAAATATGATTGAAGGCGATTATGGCGTATTTCTGTTCTTAGCTGATCCGGAATATAGACTTCACGATAATCCTGACTATGCCATAAGATTAGCAAATAATAATTTATGGGAAGATTCTACAGGTTATAACACTCTAAATCATCAACTAAGAATTACCAATAATGCAGGCGGAGGATTATATACTGGTAATAATTATTTTGAATTGTATAGTGGTGTGTCAGATGTAGAAACTGAGCAGCCAATCAACCACCCGAAAGATTATTCTATTGATGTTTATCCAAATCCGTTTAACGGAACCACAACTATTGTTTTTAATGTCGACACAAAAGAAATTATTGAAGCACAAATATATGATGGCATTGGAAGGTTAGTTAAAACTTTTGAACCAAGTGAATATAACACTAGAAAGATCTTTTGGAATTCAAGCGATAAAAACTCAAAAGAGTTAAGCAGTGGCTTATATCTCTTTACTCTTAGAACTAAAGAAAACCTATTTACGAAAAAATTATTGTTACTTAAATAAATAATCTTTCAACCAAAAGGAGAATGTTATGAGAAAAATAATCACTTTGCTTTGCTTTATTTTTGTACTCGGAACATCGTACGCTCAAATAACTATCGACGGTGATATGTTAGACTGGGCTGGAATTGATCCTCTTGATACAGATTTACCGGCAGAAAGTTATGGGCAAGTTCCTGTCCAAACTTATGTCGATTTCAATCTTCAACATGTTTATATAGCTCATGACAGTGCAAATGTATACTGCAAGATTGATTTAGATGATGCTGCCAATTTTAATAATTTTTATAATTTTTCAAATCCTCCGGTATTTGAAATGTATTTTGATACCGAGATAGGCGACACGACAGGATTTGATTGGGGTTGGTGGAATAATGCTTATAACTATTATGTTAACTTAGCGCCTACCTTACATCCTGATTCTATTAATAAGTATGCTGAACTATACTTCTATACTGGCGGAAGAATGCCAACCTATCTGCCGGGTGAATTTGTTTTGCTGGCACTTGTTCCAATGGGTATTAACAGTGAAAATAATCAACTTGAATTTTCAGTTCCACGTGACTTAGTAAATTTTGGAAGTGAATTTAGACCATGGATTTATTCAGTTGGTGACTTTCAGTGGACTGATGGTGCCTCTCAATTACCAGTTGAGGGCGGTGCTTCAATGTTGAAATATGATTTCTGGTATGGTGGTTCTGTCTATCAACATCAAGGTGATCAAATTGTTTCAGATATCGTAATTGATGGAGACTTACTCGATTGGGTTAGTGCTGGAATTCAACCTGCGGATATTGACGCTTGTGCTGAGGAATTGGGTGATATGCCAACTGGACCCGAGTTTGATGTTCAGGATATTTATTTTACAAGTGATTCAACCTATTTATACGTAAGGGTTGACATTAATCCTGCTGCAACCTTTGCGGGAATTTATAATAATTACGCTAACTCGTCTGCATTTCAATTATTTTTTAACGTTAATTGGGGAGACACAACAGGTCTTGGATACGGGGGTTTTGGAGATTATCAGTTGACTATATGGTTGACTTAAGTGCCGCGTTGCATCCTGATTCGACTGGCAATGAAGTACCTGTTTATAAGTACATTGCAGATTGGGCTGGTGCTTTTGAGGAGTTTTCTCCCCTTGAAGGTGTTTTCGCAATGTTTGCGAAAAATACCGAGGACAATGTCGTTGAGATAGCTATTCCCAGAGCTGGAATTAATGCAGGGACTGATGTAAGACCGTGGTTATATGTTGTTGGAGATGAGATTTGGGATAATGAGGAATATGTTCCAAATCCCGTTAGAGAAGGGTGGGGTGGTGGTGATGGTGAGTTCTATGCGATTAATTATAATTTTATGAGTGGTCCTACTGTTCATAGACTTGGTGATTTTACTGTTACCTCAGTTGATGATAATTATAATGCTTCTTCTATTGATGGTTTCGGATTGGTATCAAACTTTCCTAATCCCTTTAACCCATCTACTACAATCGATTTTACACTTGCTGAACAAGGTGTAGTAAAAGTTGAAGTATACGATATTATAGGAAGTAAAGTTGCAACTCTGATTGATAACCAGGAATTAAGTGCCGGACAAAAAAGATTAGTGTGGAACGGAAAAAATGATAATGGTATTCAAATGGTAAGCGGTGCATATATATATAGAATCAGCTCTGGCAAATTAAGTATTAGTAAAAAAATGATGTTGTTGAAATAAAAACTGTTAGCAGGCATAACTCAGTTATGCCTGCGTTATTCTAAGAAAATTTATTGGTGAAAAAATGAATAAAATTATAACTGGATTTTTTTGGATTACCTTTTCTTCAATAATTTTTAATTCTTGTATACCGGATAGAATGCCCACAGCACCGGAAGAAATTGAACGCCCCAGCTTTGTTCAATTTGAAGTCGATGAATCTAATTTGAATTTTGCATTAAATAATAAGATCAAAATGTACTTTAATGAACCAATGGATTTAAGCAGCTTTCCTGCTAATCTTATTGTTGAAAGCGTTAGCGGCAGAATAGAAGGTTCTTTT
>CAZECH010000292.1:0-4328 GCA_964510675.1 uncultured Ignavibacteriaceae bacterium | reverse complement strand
TAGTAATTAACAAAATGAAACGTTTTAGGAGAGTTAATAAAATATTCTAAGGATTGTTTTTATTCAATCTTAGCCTGTAAAATATCCACGGCGAAATCAAAATCCAGATTAAAACAAGAATCCACAATTCTCCTGAAGGCAGATTATATGCAGAAATTAATTTTTCCCAGGATATTTTCAACACAAATCCAAAGAATACAAACTCAAATAAAACTGTAAGAATAACCCAGATAATACCGGTTAACCAGGCTTGACCTGATGACATAAATTTCCATTTGCCGGTTATAAACCAAATATAAATTCCAAGTAGAATTATTAATGTAAAAACTGAAACATTGTGGGAGGCTTTTTCTCCAAGAGAATCAGTATAAACCGCTTCTCTGATTGCCCCATTTATAATTGCAAGAATGATCATCGGGAACCAGAGTAAAATATATTTGAACATTCAACTCCGTTTTGTGAATAGTATTTATTGGAAAATTTTAATTGCTTTTATTTCATTAAAAGTAGTATTAAAGTTCCCAATACAACGCCATAAATAATAATATTTGTTAACTCCCTTTTACCAGATAGTTTAAAGTATCTTTTCATATTTCAACCCCTTGTTTCATATTTAAATTTAAATATTTTGCTTACTAATCAAAGGTCAAATAAAATTATTTTTAGTTCATAATTGTAAAGTATTTACTTTTGTGTACTTTTTTAATTATTAAAAAGTGTGATTTATTGGATATATTTAAAATGGATTAATATCTTCTACAATTTTTTGTGGAATTCAAATGTTTATTAGAAAATCGAACTATGAAAAAGAATACAGAACTGTTGTTCCGGCAAAAGCTTGATGAGTTGAATAGTATACAGCAAAGCTACAATGAAGAATTCGATTCAACAGAATTATTAACAGCAGCTGAAAAACTGCTTGCAAATAATCCAGAGAATTTTCCCAAAGACATTTTACACAAATATCTAAATCTTACCAGATCTCCTTTCTTTCTTTCAAACCTAAAAAACAGAGAGGAGCGTTACAGGTGGGCTGAAACTACCTTTAAAGCAATCAGGGCTTCGGAATATTCACTATTGGATTTAATTATTCACCAGGTTAAAACTCATCCTGAAAAAATTTTATTCTCTACGTTTGAAGGAAGTGTCAGGAATAACTACAGCTACAAATCTATTGCAAATAAAATTTCAAAACTTGCTGCTGCATTTTATAAACATTCGGGATCACAGCCAAAAATTGCGATTTACTCAGATAATTGTATTGAAGGTGCTTTATGCGATTTAGCCTGTCTGTCCTATGATATTTTTGTTTCCCCATTGCATAATCATTTTAGCTCAGATAATCTTTCTCATATTTTCAGCTTACTAAAATTTAATATCGTTTTTACGGATACAATCCAAAGAGTTGAACTACTAAAATCTGTTCGCGAAAGTATAGGATATGATTTCTCTATTTTATTGTTGGGAAACCAAGCCAGCCAGGAAAATAAAAAAGACAACATCTTAAATTTTGAAAAATTTATTTCATCAGTAAACCCGCAGGAAATTCCTGAGATTCTTAAGAAGCGGAATTATTTTAAGCCTGAAGATATTTCCACGGTTATGTTTACGTCGGGAAGCACAGGAATACCTAAAGGAGTTGGTTTCACAAATTATAACTTAATAACAAAAAGATTTGCAAGAGGTGCTGCTTTACCGGATGTCGGGACTGATGAAACACTGCTTTGTTACTTACCGCTTTTTCATACCTTCGGCAGATACTTTGAAATGATGGGAACAATTTATTGGGGCGGCACTTATGTTTTTGCAGGCAAGAATGATATTGAGTCTCTTCATCAATTAATGAAAAAAGTAAAGCCTACAGGATTGGTCAGCATACCGCTCAGATGGAAGGAAATTTATGAACGCGTAAATGAGCAAATGGAAACTCTCACCGATAAAAAATCCAAACAGAAAATGCTCAGAGAAATAGTTGGTGAAAATTTAAAATGGGGAATTTCAGCAGCCGGTTACCTTGAGCCTAAAGTTTTCAAATTCTTTAATTCTAATTCAGTTGCTTTATGCAGCGGTTTCGGAATGACTGAAGCTACAGGTGGAATAAGCATGACCCCTCCGGGTGAGTATGTAAAAGATTCTGTTGGAATACTTCTCCCGGGAATACAAATAAGATTTTCTGAAAATGGTGAGCTTGAGTTTTCGGGACATTATGCAGCTAAATACATTGATGAGCAGGATAACAAAAATTTTAATAACACCTGGATAAAAACGGGTGATTTATTTACACAGGATGAAAATGGATTTTTATACATTTTTGACAGGGTAAAAGACATATATAAAAATATCAAAGGGCAAACTATCGCTCCTTCATTCATTGAAAAAAAATTTGAAAAGATACCCGGTATTAAAAGAGCTTTCCTAGTGGGCGATATGAAACCTTATAATACGCTTCTCATTGTTCCGGATGTTGATGAACCTTTTATTCAGCAGGCAGAATCGCAGCACCGGCTTAAAAGTTATTTCGGTACTCTTATATCATCTGTAAATAAAGGTTTAAATCCCTATGAAAGAATAATAAAGTTCATAATACTTAACAGGAATTTTGGGGAGAGTAAAGGTGAACTGACTAATAAAGGAACTTTTAAAAGAAAAAATATAGAATCTAATTTCAAAAAATCCATTGATGAACTCTACGCAAAATCAAATCTCAGGTGCACTTGTGGCGGAGTAAATATTATTGTTCCAGTTTGGGCGCTTAAAGATCTTGGCATTACCGAAAATGATTTGGTTTGTTCATCATCTCATTTAACGAATAAAGAAAATGGTACACAACTTACAATCAGGAAGACAAATTATCCCGGCAGGATAAAAATCGGAAACTTTGAATATGTAATAAAAAATCACGAGATAGACCTTGGAGTTTTCATTCTTCAGCCAATACTCTGGCTGGGAAATAAAGAGCTTATTGAGTTTTTTGTATGTAAAGAAGAATGGGATGTGGATTTTCAAAATATCTCATCACAAATATTTTTTAATCATAATTATAAAAATGTTTCCACAATAGCTGGATTAAGAAATTCTGATAAGTTCGATACAAAAACAAAAGAGCTTAATGCCAAAATTTTGAAAGCCCTGTATGGAAGTGAAACCGAAATTCTTAACGTACTTACTGAAATAGAAAAACTTCTTGCCCACGGTGAATACAGGATAAATAATCTTCTCAGCAGAAGAGTGGAGGCTCTTGCTACCCATCCGAAATTTAGTGTAAGAAGTGAAGCTTATAAAATTTTATTGTTTAATAAGCCCGATCTTGACTATAACAAATATTTTCCGGCTTTCATAAACTCAGGATTAACTTTCTTAAATAAAAAAGTAATTGAAAATATTTTTAAAGATAATATTGAAGGCTTTAACCTTGATGCATTCAGAAAAAGACTGGAAGCTTACAGAAAAGGACTAAGCTGGCCGGCAAATGAACGAACAAGACAGCAATTCAAAAGGGTATTTGAACTTCTTATTAGTTTTGTTCATAAAAATCCATCTGCATATGCAGCAGTACGGGTTGAACTGATTTCCTGGATTCTGCATACGGAAGATCAGGTTCTTTCGAGTTATGCTCAAAAATTATTCAATAAGTTATCGAGGTGGTTCGAGTTAAGATTTAAATCAAACTCCTACGAAAGATCTGTATGGAACTGGAAAGAAAAAGTAATTTACCAGGATAATATTTCAACTGCCGAGAGGTTGAGGATAAATAAAATATTATCCCAAACTACGTTTCTAAAAGAAGCATTTATGCTGATCTATAATCTGCCCAATTTTAGTTTAAAAGAAGTAGAGTCGAAGGGAATCTTTATTTCTACTATTTCCTCTTCCGCAGACAAGCATCTTTATAGAATAAGCATTAATACAAAGCACTTCAAACATTATGATCTGGTAGTTTTATTTAAACCGGATATTACAAGACACGAAGTCCTGAAAACAATTTATATGATGATAAAAATATCGCGTGGAACTGACGGCACAATAATACTTCCTAAACTTGGTAATTTCCGTTCAAAGCTGGGAGTAATATCTTTTGAATTTATAAACGACCTTACCGTTTGGGAAAGAATCAGAATGTTGAATTCAACATACTCCAAAGCAAACAAGAACGACTATGAATTTGAATTAAAGCTTTTATTTACAAGAGGAATGGCTGCTTATTTCAGAGTGCTTAAAAACAGTGATTATAAAATAATTCCCGGAAGCTTTTCACCAGCAAATACTGTTGTTCCTGAATCGCATTTTATGGAAGGCTCATTAGTAATATCATTATCGGGATGTACTGA
>CAZECH010000291.1:0-4329 GCA_964510675.1 uncultured Ignavibacteriaceae bacterium | reverse complement strand
CCGATCTTTTTGTAATATAATCTCATAATTGAAGGTTGATTTGTAAGAAACTCTCCGGAAATTGTTGACCTGTCTCCAAAGTATAAGGGGCCTAAACCTACTTCAATTACTTTGGGTGGAGTTCGCATAATATGGAAATTTATTCTTTCTTCTAGAGACCCACCGTTGTTCTGAAGGACAATCAACCTAAGAGTATAAACGTTATCAACAAAACTGTTTATATCCAAATCAAAGATCGTTTCATCTGAAAATTGGTTTTGTCCATTTTCAATTAGAGTTATCCATTGATCAGGATTCTGACCAGAACCAACCTGCAAGTTATAACTAACAAAGTATGGAGAGAGAATTGTTGCATTTATTTCAATTGAATTTCCATTGGTAGCATAATCCATCGTTGGAAAATTAAATTTTACTTCAGCGGGCGCTAAAACTGTTAAAGCTTTAAAAAGATTTAATCTCCCGGCACCACTTCTCAAGTCCCATCCGTTTTGTCCAATATCATCACAGGTTGATTTAATAATTTGCTTAACTTCCTCATTTGTGAAACTTCCCAGAGATAGAATGAGGGATGCAGATGCTGATACAAACGGTGCAGATGCCGAAGTTCCGCTATATTGGTTATAACCTAATCCAACATCAGTAGATAAAATTAAAGCTCCAGGAGCAACCAGATCCAAGGTTGAACCATAATTCGAATTACCAGAAACAAAATCATTTTCAGTAGAATTTCCAACACTAATTACTTCAGCATAGCTGCTTGGGTAATGTGGCGCACTAGAATTATTATTTCCTGAACTTGCAACAAGAACAACATTTTGAGAATAAGCATACCTAATAACATCTCTTAAAACATAAGAAAAGGAATAATCACCCCAACTCATATTTATAACTTTTGCACCCATCTGAACCGCATATAAAATAGCTGCCGCACCATCATCTTCTTCACCGCTTCCCCCATTATCGAAAGATCTGATATTTAATAATTTAATGTTTGGTGCTACTCCCGCAATTCCATTTAAATTATTTGATTCAGCACCAGCAGTTCCGCCAACTAATGTCCCATGGTTTCCAAGACTACCTTTTGCCTGATCATAAGGCATGTTATCCCAATCGTGAAAATCCCCAGCAATAGTATCAACAGGAACACCAACTCTATCTACAAAATCCCAGCCCATGTAATCATCAATAAAACCATTCCCGTCATCATCAATTCCATTTGAAGATTTATCATTTCCAAACTGATCTATCCCCATTTCATTTGAATTGTGGTAAATTTTATTTTGTAAATCGGGATGGAAAAACTCAATTCCTGTATCTATAATTGCAAGTAAAACTGTATCACTGCCTTGAGTTATATCCCATGCATCATAAGCACCGATTTTTTGTAATGCCCATTGTTCATTAATGAGACTATCATTAGGGATATAATCTACCTGGTATGTATTTGCAGGTTGGACATATTCAATTGTATTATCAATATGGGCAATACTGAAGAAAGTTTCAGCATCAGTTTCATTTTGAAAAGTTACTTTTACTATTCTTGAGAGACGTTCATCAACTTTTCCTAAACCTTTAGCAAAAAAGTTAACCTCAAAATTATAATTTATCTTTCTTAGAGATTCTGAGGAAGAAAAGATCCGTTTTGAATTTATTTTTTCTTCAACTTCGTTTTTGCTTATAATATCATTATACTTGATGAAGTATATTGTTTGAGAATGAGTTTTAAAAGATATTAAAATAAAAAGGATGAGTAGGAAGAGTTTACAATTCATAAATCTCTTTCTTGAAAGAAGAATCCACTTTGGTGGGATAAATACCGGAAAAACATGCTGTACAAAAATTATCAGTACCAATTTCGGATACAGCTTCAAGCATTTCATCAATATTCAGATATTCTAAACTGTCAACTTCTAGATAATCTTTAATTTGTTCAATACTTCCATTACACCTATTTGCAACAAGCTCTTCCCTGCTCGGAAAATCCATTCCATAATAACAAGGATGCATAATTGGCGGTGAAGAAATCCTCAAATGAATTTCTTTTGGATTTGCTTCTTTAATAAGATTAACTAATTGTTTGGATGTAGTTCCTCTTACGATTGAATCATCCACAAGAACAATTGTTCTTCCTTCTAGTACTCCCCTGACTATGTTAAACTTTATCCTTACACCAATCTCGCGTTTCTCTTGTCCGGGCTGAATAAAAGTTCTTCCAATGTAATGGCTTCTGATAAGTCCAATTTCAAGTTTTGACTTAATTCCCATTTTATCTAACTGATTTTGATAACCTAATGCCGCAGTATTAGAACTATCCGGTACACTTATAACAATTACCTTATGACCATCCTTATCGATAACTGGATATTTTTTTGCAAGCACTTTACCAAGCCGCCTTCTCATCTTATCAACATTATGTCCAAAAATAAAACTATCCGGACGGGAGAAATATATATACTCAAAAACGCAATGTTTCTCAGGTAATACAATTCCATTTATTCTTTCTGATTTGATTTTTCCTGTTTCGAATGCTTCATCATCTATTATAACTATTTCACCAGGATTAACTTCTCTTATAAACTTTGCTTGTATGATATCAAATGCACAGGTTTCTGATGCAACTACAAAAGCATTATTTAATTTTGCTATCGATAATGGTCTGAATCCATATTGATCCCTAGCTGCAATAAGTTTACCATCTGTTAGAATTGTTAAACAATATGCTCCTTCCAATTTGGTCAAAGCTTCTTTTATTTGTTCAACCTGATTGTTCAACCGGCTTCGTGCAATAAGATGAAGAATCACCTCAGTATCACTTGTTGTTTGGAAAATTGCACCTTCATTAATTAATTCTTCGCGCAGCTCTTTTGCATTAGTAATATTTCCGTTATGTGCAACAGCAAGATTGCCTAGACGGTAATTAACAACAAAAGGCTGAATATTTTTTCTTGATTGTGAAGAACCCGTAGTAGAATATCTGTTGTGCCCAATTGCTGAGCTTCCGGGTAATTCACTCTGCAATATTTTTGAATCCCCGAAAACTTCTGAAACTAATCCTTCTCCCTTGTGAATATTAAAAACAGAATGACTTTTTCCGTTCAGACTTTTAGTAACAATCCCGCAGGCTTCCTGGCCCCTGTGTTGAAGTGCATGAAGTCCGTAATAAGTATGAAGTGAAGCGTTTATCGAACCATAAATACCGAAAACACCACAATGGCATTTTGGCTTATCAGGATACAGAGTTTTATTCATTCTTTATTTATTTTTTTGTGAAGAATTTAAAGCCAAAATTAAGAATAAATGTTCACTTGAAAAAATAGATTTGATATATTTCAGAAGAAAGGTACTATTTGAAGACTTGTTATATTATGGTAAATATTTTTTGAAGATTTATTTTGTCGGAACGGTGGGATTTGAACCCACGACCACCTGAACCCCATTCAGGTACGCTACCGGGCTGCGCTACGTTCCGTTAAATTTTTGAATAGATATTCTCAAGAAGATTCTTAATTTCTTCCAGATCCTTTTTCAGTGAAGGTTTTTCCTTTTTAATGCCTGCATTTGATGAGTTGTTATCGAATAAGCTTAAATCACTATCACCCGTAGGAGTTTTCTCAGGAGTGTATGTATCAAGAATTTTTTTAGCTCCTTCAATTGTATATTTTTTGTCTCTCAACAGGCTTTTAATTTGTAAAATGACCTGAATATCTTTATTTGTATAAATCCTGTTTCCAGCCCTGTTTTTCTGTGGTTTTAATTGTTCAAATTCTGTTTCCCAATACCTGAGAACATATTGTTCCATCTCGGTAATTTTACTCACCTCGCTGATGGAATAATAAAGTTTTTTTATTGATAAATCTTTCATTGATTCTTAATTAATAGTTTTAGATAAAAATAATTATTCCACTTTTTAATATCAATAATAATAATATTTTATAAATAAATACTTTAACAAAAGTATCATAATTTATTTTCTTTGGTGATAATATCTATTAGAATGCTTATATCTTCAAGCTCAAAGTCGGCTTCATGACTTTTTGTATCAAAAGTATCTCCATATTTAGCAAACGCTGTTTTCATTCCTACCTTTTTAGCACCCAGAATATCTCTTTCAGCCCAATCACCAACCATTAGAGCTTCCTGTGGACTTACGTCGAGCTTTTCAAGAATTTTTAGGAAAGGTGCCGGACTTGGTTTTCTTTCACCTGTATCATCAAAAGTTACAACAACATCAAATATATGGTGGAAATTCAGAAAGGCTAATCTTAACCACGCCTCTTTAACGGGAGCATCAGATAAAACTCCCATTTTAATTCCTAGTTTAAGAAGTTT
>CAZECH010000290.1:0-4374 GCA_964510675.1 uncultured Ignavibacteriaceae bacterium | reverse complement strand
CGATTGATTTAACTACCACAATCAATTTCCAGTTATCTGAAGCCTCCGTTGAATTAAGCGAAGAAGTAGTTGTTATCGCAACAAAGCCTCTGGTAAAGATGGACTTAACCTCAAGCACAGCAATTGTTGGTGATGATGTAATTTCTCAATTACCAGTGGCTGAAGTGCAGGATGTTCTCAGACTTCAGGCAGGTGTTGTTATATCTGCTGGCGGAGATATTCATATCAGAGGTGGAAGGGCCAATCAAGTTGCCTATCAGATTGATGGCGTTCCGGTAACAGATGTATACGATGGAAGCAGTACCATTAACGTTAACCAAAATGCGATTCAGGAATTACAGGTTATCAGCGGTGCATTTAATGCTGAGTATGGTCAGGCGCAATCTGGTGTTGTAAACCTGGTTACAAAAGATGGCAACAATGAATTTGCTGGTAATTTACAAGCTTACAGCGGCGATTATGTTTCCGATAAAACAGATATATTCACGAATGTTGATGATGTCAGCCCGATTGGGATAAGAAATATAGAAGGTAGTCTCAGCGGTCCGATATTAAAAGATGAATTGTTCTTCTATGTGAATGGACGATATTATTTTAATTCAGGATCACTTTATGGTCAAAGGTATTATCTTATCAGTGACAGGGCTATTGAAGATCCTCAAACTCAGCAACTCACTGTACAGCAAAACGGTGATAAGGAATATGTATCGATGAACGAAAGTGAAACACTTTATGGGCAGGGAAAGATAACATACCGATTATTCCAGGGTTTGAAACTAAGTTATAACTATCTGCTTGAGCAAAGAGATTATCAGGATTACAATCATTTTAATAAACAAACACCGGATAATAATCTTCAGAGATTCAATAAATCCTACACAAATATTTTTGCAATTAATCACGCTTTGTCAGGAAGCAGTTTTTATACTCTAAACCTAAGCTATTCCTTCAAAGATTATCGTCAATATCTCTTTGAGGAAATTTATACTGGTAATCCGGCTAAGCCTACCAACTATGAAGATAATACAACTGTTGTAACACCGCCATATAGCTTTGGTGTCGGTGGTACCAATCCTAACCGTTTCATAAGAAATACAGGCACTTATGGGGCCAAGTTAGACTGGACAACTCAGCTCAACCAGGAAATTAATTTACAGTTTGGCGGCGATTACAGATACAACCAAATATACCTCGAGAATATTGATTTAGTGCCTATGACTGATGCAAACGGGCAGAGAGTTACGCCTTATAATGTAATGATTCCTTCCATCACCTCAACAGATTATAATACTTATCAGCATAATCCGAATGAAATTTCCGGATACGTTCAATCAAAATTTGAGGCATTCAATCTGATTTTTAACCTGGGATTAAGAGTGGATCATTTTCAACCTGATGGTGTTGTGCTCAACGATGACCTGTCAGATGGAGGTATCAGATACACAGTTGACGATCCCAATATTTATAATCCGCTCAAACCAAATAACAGATTTAATGATTTAAACGGAAATGGTATTCAAGATGAAGGCGAAACAACTAAAACTGTTGCAGATAGGGAAACATACTATTACAAAGATGCATCTTCCAAAACGCAGGTAAGTCCTCGCATCGGTTTAGCATTTCCGATTTCAGCCAACGGCGTAGTTCATTTTTCGTACGGACACTTTTTACAACTTCCTCGATATGAATATCTGTATGAGAATCCCAGATTCAAGCTGGAAGTTAATTCAGGAAACGCTGGGTTGTTTGGAAATGCGGATCTCGAGCCTCAAAAAACAGTTAAAGGTGAAATAGGTATACAACAGCAAATTGGTGAGGATATGTCAGTGGATGCAACAGTGTTCTTTGAAGATTTCAGAAATCTAACCGGTACTCAAACTCAGGATATAGTAGTATTCGGTGGAGCTCAAACATACAGCCAATACATAAATTCAGATTTTGGTTATGCCAGAGGTTTCGTGCTAAAGTTTTCTAAAAGATTTTCCGGTGGATTATCAGCTTATATTGATTATACTTATTCTGATACTAAAGGAAATTCTTCTGATCCAGCCGATTCAAGAAATGCTTCGCTTGGCGGTGCCTTACCAGAGACTTTTATCGCTCCGCTAAACTGGGATCAAACACATTCTCTTAACGTATCAGTTGCATACACACAAACAAGAGACTGGGGATTTTCAGTTATTGGTAATTTCTTCTCCGGCCAGCCATATACACCTGCTGTAAATAAGAACACCAGAGTAACTCAAAACGCTTTCCCGAGGAACAGCGACAATAAACCGACTATTATAAATTTAGATTTGAGAGTTTATAAAGATTTTGAAATATCGAGCACAGTATTAACTGTATTCCTCAGAGTATTTAATTTGCTTGATTTTGATAATCCTGTAAACCTCTATACAGATACCGGTGATCCGTTCTTCACATTCGCAAAGCTGGAAGCAGAAAAAAATACTCCTCCTGAGTACTTTGACGATACTATTAACAATGACTTAGATCAGTTTTACACTGACCCAACTTACTTTTCTGAACCAAGAAGAGTTGAGATTGGGTTGGGCTTTAACTTTTAATTTTTTGTAAAGGGAATTATGAAGAAAATATATATCATATTAATCCTATTATCCGGATTTAACATATATGCACAACGCAGCAGTGATCCTACATTGCTCACAATTGGCTATCATACAGGTAATAGAGCCGCAATCACTTATTATAATGATGGTCAGATAGCAGGTGTTAATACGGGTATTGATATCAGGGGCGAATGGCCTCTTGGTTCTGGTGAGAATTATATTGGTGATTGTATCCCTCTTATTGGGGTAGAATTCATAAACACTCTCAATGATACTCTTCAGTCAGTTGTTATTTCCCGCGGACCGAGAAGGGGTCAGTTTGATGAAAAAAGTCCAAGCGGCTATTTCTGGGGCTGGAATCCTGTACCGGGATTCAGAAATCCAAATGTAAAAGGTGTTGCAATGAGTCACCTGCCCGAAACCTGGCCAATTGAAGGATGGAACGATCCCATTGCAAGAAATTGGAAAGATGAAAACGGAACTACCCAATGGTTTGGATATTTTGGCAGAGGTATTCAGAATGCTGACCAGGAATCCTTCTTTGAAGCTGATGATGATTGGGATGATGAATTTAATGGAAACTTCAGACCTGATACCACTAATCTTTCAAGAAATGGTATGGCTCTTCGAATGAGGCAAAGAGGTTTTCAATGGTCAAGCTTTTTAGCTGAGGATGCAATCTTCTGGTTGTATGAAATAAACAACGATGGAACAACTCTTTATCGCAAAGCAGATTTCGGAACCGTTGTTGGTACGCTTGCCGGAGGTGATGGCGACAGCCAGGATGACCTTGGTTTCTTCGACGTTAAAGACTGGATTACATATTCGTGGGATAGCGACGGTATTGGTAATCGAGGACAAAAAGTTGGCTATGTTGGTTACGCATTCCTTGAATCTCCCGGAAATCCGTTTGATGGAATTGATAACGATAATGATTCCCGATCTAGTTCTCCGAGATTTGTTGGTGGCGATTTTGATGCAGTGATATATGATGCCGGGAACCAGGTAGTTTTGATTTCAGATACTGTAGATACGCAGGGATTAAGAATTTATAAGCGCACGCTGCACACTGTAAAGGCAACAACTGATACGGTTTACTCTTTGGGAGTGAGATTTATTATTGAGCCAGGTGTATCCCAGTTTAGAGAGGGAGATGCAACACTTCAAATTATAAATGGGCAACAGGTATGGATACCTGCTCCATCTGCAAATGATGCCATAGATAATGATTTGGATGGTTTAGTTGACGAGAATCAGGCTACTCATTATGAAACGAGAATCAGTAGAGGGTTAACCGGTTTGTCATATATAAATTTTGTAACTGGTGCCGGAGTAAATGATCTTCTTATTGATGAAAGACGAGATAATGATATTGATGAAGATGAGGATTGGGATACTCTATTTGATGATATTGGTGAAGATGGATTGGGACCTGATGACGATGGCTACCCAGGTCCAGACCAGGGAGAAGGTGATGGAATTCCTACACAGGGAGAACCAAACTTTGGCAAAACCGATCCTGAAGAATCAGATCAAATAGGTCTTACAGGATTTAATTTCTTTGAACTACAAAGTGCACCTGATCTGAGCATTGATTCATCTCTTTGGAATAGAATGACACCGGGTAGGTTCGACGTAGTTCCTCCAACACCGCAGGATGGTGATTTTATTTATAGTTCAGGATTCTTCCCGCTGGTTCCGAAAACTCCTGAAAGGTTTTCTGTTTCTCTTCTCTTTGGTGAAAATTATGATGATATAGTAAAGAATAAAAAGATAGTTCAGCAAATTTATAATGCAGGTTATG
>CAZECH010000289.1:0-4400 GCA_964510675.1 uncultured Ignavibacteriaceae bacterium | reverse complement strand
GGAATTTCTTTCATTTCGCAACCTTGCACTAAAAATAATAGCTGAATGATCAATAGTATTCTCATAATTGAATCAATATTATTTTCAGCCACTAATTTCTTAAAAGCATATTCCATTACTCCAACTATCTGCTATTTTATTTAACCATTTTTTTTAGTCTGTTGACTTCATCTCTTAAAGCAGCTGCTCTTTCAAATTCAAGATCTTTTGCTGCCTGATGCATTTGTTCTGTTAGTTGAACTATTAAATCTTCTTTCTGATCATTGCTCATATATTTGAGAACGGGCTCAGCTACTTTTGAAAAACTGAAAGTTTCTTTTTCTTCTTTCTTTCTTATATCTGCAATGGATGTTGATGCAAGTATTTCTTCCATACTTTTATAAATAGTCATCGGAGAAATATTATTAGCAATATTATATTCAGTCTGCAGTTTTCTTCTTCTGTTTGTTTCCGCAATAGTTTTTCTCATAGACTCAGTAATTTTATCTGCATACATAATTACTTTTCCATTTACATTTCGTGCAGTTCTTCCTGCTGTCTGCATCAAAGATCTTTCGCTTCTTAAAAAGCCTTCCTTGTCTGCATCAATAATAGCAACAAGTGAAACTTCAGGAAGGTCAAGACCCTCTCTTAAAAGGTTTACTCCAACAAGAACATCAAAATCTCCTAATCTTAAATCTCTTAATATTTCAACCCTTTCAAGCGCATCAATATCGCTATGAATATAGCGGACGAGAATTCCAATTTTATCTAAGTAATCTGACAAATCCTCAGCCATTTTTTTTGTCAAAGTTGTAACAAGCACTCTCTCTCTTTTAACTGCTCTTTCTCTTATCTCACCAATAAGATCATCAATTTGTCCTTTAACGGGTCTAACTTCAATTCCAGGATCAAGTAAACCTGTAGGACGGATTATCTGTTCAACTATTACTCCGCCACTTTTTTGTAACTCAAAATCTGCCGGAGTAGCGCTGGCAAAAATCACCTGGTCGAGCATGCTTTCAAATTCTTCAAACTTCATAGGGCGATTATCTAATGCTGAAGGAAGCCTGAAGCCATATTCAACCAAGGTTCCCTTTCTTGCGCGGTCACCATTATACATTCCTCTTATTTGCGGAACTGTAACATGAGATTCATCCACAACAAGCAGGAAATCTTTTGGAAAATAATCCATCAGGTTATAAGGACGGGACCCAGACTCACGGCCATCCATATGCCTTGAATAATTTTCTATTCCTGAGCAATAACCAAGCTCTTTCATCATCTCAATATCAAACTTAGTTCTTTGTTCAATTCTCTGGGCTTCAAGGTATTTTTCCTGCGAATGAAAATATTTTAATCTTTCTTCAAGCTCTTGTTCAATATTATAAATCGCTTTCTGAACCTGTTCCCTATTTGTTACAAAATATTTTGCCGGGTAAACAGCAGCCGAATCTATTTCCTTAATTACATCACCTGTAATTGAATCTATGATTGACAGCTTTTCTATTTCATCATCCCAGAATTCTGCTCTTATTGCTTCTTCATATTGATATGCAGGAATTATCTCAACAACATCTCCCCTTGCCCTAAAAGTTCCCCTGCTGAATTCAGCATCGTTTCTTATAAAGTGAATCTCTATTAATTCTCTAAGAAGTTTTTTCTTTGATATCTTTTCCCCCTTTTTCAGAAAAATTATCTGCTGTGCAAATTCTGCTGGAGCACCGATTCCATAAATACAGCTTACACTTGCAACAACAATAACATCTCTGCGTCCTTCAATCAAAGCAGTTGTTGCTTTAAGCCTTAACCTGTCAATTTCTTCATTTACAGAAAAATCCTTTTCAATGTAAAGATCGCTTGATACGACATAAGCTTCCGGCTGGTAGTAATCATAATAACTTATAAAAAACTCAACAGCATTGGTTGGAAAGAATCCTTTGAACTCTGAATATAATTGTGCTGCAAGAGTTTTATTATGCGAAATAACAAGAGTCGGTTTATTTATCTCTTTAATAACATTAGAGATTGTAAAAGTCTTACCGCTCCCTGTAACGCCGAGAAGTGTCTGGTATTTATCGCCACGCTTTAATCCATCTACAAGTTCTTTAATTGCTTTTGGTTGATCCCCGGATGGATTGTAGTTTGAGACAAGTTCGAATTTATTCATAGATCAATTAATTACTACATCGTGAGCATGAAAATTATTGCCCTGGCTAAGATGCCCTTTTAATGTAATCGTTTTAGCCGATTCAAGTCCTTGAGGGATTTTATCTGCATTTACCTGGAGGACAGTATTATTTTTATCCGATACAAAAAATATTGCACCGCCTTCGGGTGTTTGGTTAATCCCTCTATCAAGTACAAGATTTACGCGAATATCTTTTACAGCATTATTGTTTGGATCAAAGTCGCTAAAAGAACCTAATCCTTCTTTTGGAAAGAAATAGACAAAATATATTAGAGCTATAATTAACAATACCAAAAGTGGCAGTATAAATTTTTGAAGTTTTTTCATTTTTTATTTTGGTGAAATGTCAATAATAATTTTATCAAATGTAGCAATTTTTTATCAAACTATTCAACCTAATTGCTATTTTGCTGCATAATTTTAATCAACAAGTAAAAGTAATGATTAATCAAAAAAAATGGATTCTTATTGCTGGCTTTTTCGGTTTTACTGGAGTAACAATCGGAGCTTTTGGTGCCCATCTTTTGTCAGATAAAATACCTGAAAATTTATATGATGTCTATAAAACAGGAGTTTTATATCATTTAATTCATTCGGTAACGATATTGGCAATAGGGTTATCATCCTATAAAGATTTTAATATCTCGGCAATTTTCTTTTCAGTTGGAATAATTCTTTTTTCTTTTTCACTTTACATCTATTCACTAACTGATAATTTGTTCTTTGCAATGATTACACCTATTGGTGGAATTTGTTTTCTAATTGGATGGATTTTTCTTATGTGGAAAGCTTTTTCTAAAAAATAATTTCTACTTTACAACTCTCAGCTTAAAGTAAACTTCCTCAGGTGAAAATATACCGGCAAAGAATCTTTCATAAATAACAGGCTCGATATTTACGATATAATCCATCCATTTTAATGCAGAAAAGTGAGAGGTAATAAATCTTTTCTCAATGACCTTAAACTGGGCTTTTCCCTGGTAATTTGTTCTGTGGTTTAATTTCCACTTTTCATAAAACTTTAGTTTCCGGTTTCCTATAAATTCATAGTTATCAAAAGATCTTATAGAAAAAGGAATTTTATGGTCTGGTTCCCCAAAGTATTTTGTATTAAGGAAAAAAGGAACATAAACATTTATTATAGCATTAGGTTTGCAAATCCTGTAAAGTTCAGTAACAGTTTTGTGGAAGCTATCAAGATGCTCAAGAATGTGAGAAGCATATACTTCATCAAATGTATTTTCTTCAAATGGATATGGAAAAGAATTTAAATCATGAATCCGGTTTCCTCCGTAATCCACAACATCAAGATTAATGTAATCTTGTCTAATATCATTTCCACAACCAAGATTAAGTTTCATTAAAATGAATACCTATATAACTTTAAAATAAATTGAGAGTAAATTTAATAATTCTGTTTAATGTTTTTATTTTTAAAAAAGAAAAAGCCTCCATAAAGGAGGCTGATTAGCAATAATTTTATTATCAGTTAAGAGTAACTACAGGCAGGTTTATTCCTTTCAGCATAATTTCCTCAACTTTAAGCTTTGCGACACCTTTTTCAATCACTTCTAGTTCCAGTGCAGCAGCTTTTGATAAATCGAGTTGTCTGCCATAAATATAAGGACCACGATCGTTAACCCTAACTACCACAGACTTACTATTTTTAGGATTTGTTATCCTTAATAATGTTCCAAATTTAAGCTTTTTATGAGCTGCTGTAAAAGCCATCTGATCATAAATTTCACCATTTGCAGTTATTCTTCCATGAAAACGCGGTCCATACCAGGAAGCTTTCATTATACCTTTATCAATAAATTCAACTAAAGATGAATTTGAATTAGTTTCATTATCATTAACATTTGCTATTTCAGAATTATTCACTGGTTCCTTTTCTATGTTTTTTTCCGCTGTCATATATGTAAATCCTACCAGTAATACCATAACTAAAATTAATAATGCTTTGGTTAATGACTTCAATAATTACCTCGTTTTTTATTATTAAATTACGATACAAACATACTTTCATTATAATGTTATATCAATATAAGTTTAGACTTAAAAAGGCTTTATAAAATGTAACAAACATCCGACTTTAACGGTATTAAAGTCGGGAAATAGTTGAGAAACAATCAGATATTTAATCATAAAACGGCTCTTATAAAATCTTAAGATCACACGAAATTATTTAACATATCGCACATAAAAAATACTACTTAATTCATAATGA
>CAZECH010000288.1:709-4405 GCA_964510675.1 uncultured Ignavibacteriaceae bacterium | reverse complement strand
AGTTTAATGGAAAACCAATTAATGAAAGGGATATTGTGTACACGATTCACAAAAATAAATTTGCTGAAAGCCTGCAAAGAGCAGTTTCACATATTAATGAAAAAGAATTTGACCTTGCTTACACAGCTATTAATGAGTCAATAGAAAATTTTAATTCACAAGATGGAAATTCAACAATCAGTTATTCGCAGGTATTAAATCTTGCCGGAAATATTGCATTGATGTTGAATAAAGTTGATGAAGCACGTTCTTATTTCGAAAAAGCCCTTAATGAAGATTCAACTTCATCCAATGCTTGTGCCGGACTTGCAGAAATATTTTTTGTCGAGAAAAATTATGAAGCTGCAAAAACTATGTTTGAGTATGCAATTAAATTTAGTGAAAACAATGTTAGTGCTTTGGAAGGATTGAAAAAAGTAAACACTGCTTTAGCAAATTCTCCAGGTTATGAAGCAATTCAGGACAAGAAAATTAATTCTTTAATGCAAATAAATAAAAGAAATGATTTCGGGCAACTTCTCAATTCTCTGAATCTTCTTGAGCATGGTGTTGAAGTTGGCGTACAGGCAGGAGAATTTTCAAGGATTATCCGCTCAACCTGGAAAGGAAAATACCTGCATCTGGTGGACAGGTGGAAAAGTGATCCGGGCTATAAAGATATTGCCAATATTACTGATGAACAGCATAAAAAATTATACAGCCAGGTGGTGAATACTTTTCTTAATGATTCCGGCGTATTTATTTACAAAATGGATTCCTGTTTAGCAGCTCAGCAATTTAAGGATGAATATTTTGATTGGATTTATATCGATGCCGATCATTCTTATAAAGGTTGCAAATCAGATCTGAATTTATGGTATTCAAAAATAAAACCCGGTGGCGTTTTTGCGGGACACGATTTCATAGATGGAAATCTTACTGCAGGAGAATTTGGAGTTCAATCTGCAGTGGAAGAATTTATAAAAGATAAAAATGTAGAGCTTCATATAACAAATGATGATATGTGGAAATCCTGGTATTTCGTTAAGCCTGCTGTAAATCAAATAAAAAATCAGAATACCTTAACAATAGGACAAGAGGATATAAAACAGGAAGAAATATCTGATAATATTGTTACCGAAGCTTATGATTTGTTTAAGTCCAACATGTATATTGAATCATTAAATAAACTTTTAGCAGCGGAAAAATATTTTAATGGTCATCTATCAAAACCTACAAACTCTGCATTAGCGGCAGCATTTTTTAATCTTAAAGGGTATAACTATCTCGGGTTAAATAAAACTGATGATGCAAAAGAATGTTTTGAGCATGCTTTGATTTTAGACCCAAATTCATCTGAAGCTTGCGCCGGCTTAGGACAGTATTTTTATCTGTCAGGAAATGAAGAACATGCAAAAGTAATGTTTGAATTTGCAGCTAAAAATAATCCGGAAAATTCTTTCGCAGTTGAAGGCCTCGCAAAAATAAATGCTATTCTTAATCTTTCCAAAGAACATAATTCTTTATTGGAAGATAATACTGAAAAACTGAGGAGTAATCTAAGTGAAATTTTATCTTCAGTTTTTAAATTATTTGAATTGAAAAAATACGATGAAGCGCTCGAAACTTTGCGGAAAACCGAACAGCTTTTTTATTCTCAGCTTGACAGGGAAACAGAAAATCACCTTATATCTTCTTATGAAAATCTTAAAGGGTTGATTTTGTTAGCTCTCAATAAAGCCGAAGAAGCCCAGGAATCTTTTGAACTTGCATTGAATATTAATCCCGTATCTTCGCAGGCATGTGCAGGTATTGGAGAAGTATTTTTTATTTCAGGTAAAGATAAAGAAGCCAAGATTATGTATGAATGGGCAGTAAAGAATAATCCTGAAAACAAATTTGCTGTTGAAGGTCTTAGTAAAATTAATTCACTTCTTGGATTTGAAAACACACACACTACACTTGTGAAAGATGTGAAATAAATAAAAAGATATCGAGATAAATGAGGAGCTGATCTTGTTAAGATATGGTTCCAGAAAAAACCGGTTAAAGAAAGGGACGTTGTGGATACGAACAAAAATGTATTTGCTGAAAACCTGGAAAGAGAAGTTTCGCATATAAATGAAAAGGAATTTGAACTTGCTTACCAGGCTGCTAATGAATCAACAGAAAATTTTAATTCAAAAGATGGGAATTCAGCAATCAGTTATTCGGATATATTAAATATTGCAGGGAATATAGCATTAACATTAAACAAAGTTGATGAAGCGCGTTCTTATTTCGAAAAAGCTTTTCATGAAGATCCAAATTCATCTGAAGCTTATGTCGGGTTGGCAGAAATTCTTTTCATTGAAAAGAACTATGAAGGTGCGAAAACTATGTTTGAAATAGGTTATAGTGGAAACAATGTTAATGCTTTGGAAGGGTTCAAAAAAGTGAATGCAATTTTAGCCGGCGTCCCAGATCATAAAGAAATCCCCATGGAATCAAAAAATATCAAACCAGAAGAAATATCTGATAGTATTATAACTGAAGCTTATGATTTGTTTAAATCGAATAAATATATTGAATCACTGGATAAACTTTTATCAGCAGAGAAATATTTTAATGGCCATTTATCAAAACCGACAAACGCTGCTTTTGCATCAGCATTTTTTAATCTTAAAGGATATAACTATCTCGGTCTAAATAAAACTGATGATGCAAAAAAATGCTTTCAGCGTGCTTTGAGTATAGACCCAAATTCATCTGAAGCTTATATCGGGCTGGCAGAGATTCTTTTCATTGAAAAGGACTATGAAAGTGCAAAATCTATGTTTGAATTAGGTTATAATGAAAACAACGTTAATGCATTAGAAGGATTCAAAAAAGTAAATGCAATTTTAGCCAATGTTCCGGATAATAATGAAATACACATAGAATTAGGAAATAAAAAACAGGAAGAAATATCTGATAATATTGTAAACGAAGCTTATGATTTGTTTAAGTCAAATAAATTCATTGAATCATTGAATAAACTTTTAACAGCTGAAAAATATTTTAATGGTCATCTATCAAAACAAACAAATGCAGCTTTTGCTTCAGCATTTTTTAATCTCAAAGGATATAATTACCTCGGTTTAAATAAAACTGATGATGCTAAGGATTGTTTTGAACGTGCTTTGATTCTAGATCCAATTTCATCGGATGCCTGTGCCGGGTTAGGACATTGTTCTTATCTGATAGGCGATGAAGAGAATGCAAAGGCAATGTTTGAGTTTGCTGTAAATAATAATCCGGAAAATTCTTTTGCAATTGAAAGCCTCGCAAAAATTAATGTCATTTTTTACCTTGCCAAAGATCATAATTCTTTATTGAAAGATAATACAGAAAAGTTAGGGGAGAATCTTAGTAAAATTTTATCCTCAGTTTTTCAATTATTTGAATTGAAAAAATACGATGAAGCGCTCGAAACATTGCTGAAAACCGAACAGCTTTTTTATTCACAGCTTGACAAGGAAACTGAAAATCACCTTATATCTTCTTATGAAAATCTTAAAGGGTTGATTTTGTTAATTCTGAATAAAGCCGATAAAGCACAGGAATCATTTGAACTTGCATTGAATATTAACCCGGTATCATCTCAGGCATGTGCAGGAATAGGAGAAGTATTTTCTATTTCTGGTAAAGATAAAGAAGCCAAGATTATGTATGAATGGGCAGTAAAGAATAATCCTG
>CAZECH010000288.1:0-609 GCA_964510675.1 uncultured Ignavibacteriaceae bacterium | reverse complement strand
ACAACAAATTTGCTATTGAAGGTCTAGGTAAAATTAATTCACTTCTTGGATTTGAAAAAACACATACTACACTTGTTAATACTAAAGAGAAACATTTATAAAAATGATTCAGGCTATAGATAATTATCTGCAAGCTGTTGAACTTTTTGAAAAAGGAGAATATTCCTCCGCAGAATTACTCCTGAAAGAATTACTGTTTGAAAACGAAAATGATTTTGATGTTCTGAATTTTCTTGGAATTATCAGTTTGAATTTATCAGAGTATCATAAAGCAAGTGAATATTTCTCAAGTGTAATTTCTTTATATGAAAAACATCCACAGGCACAATATAATTTAGCTTATTGTTACCAGCAGTTAAAAGAAATTGAACAAGCTGAATATCATTATGAAATAGCAATTCAATTGAACCCATTGAATACAGATGCGCTGAATAATCTTGGGCTCATCTGTTTTTCACAAAAAAAGTACGATAAAGCTGAACACTTATACAAACAAGCACTTGAAATAAATAAAAAAAGTTCTACGAACTACAATAATCTTGGAAATCTATGTTTAGCACTTGAGAAGTTTGAAGATAAACTGACTGTCTCCCTGCCTCCTAAAGAAAT
>CAZECH010000287.1:0-4414 GCA_964510675.1 uncultured Ignavibacteriaceae bacterium | reverse complement strand
TAAGAATGAGGGGTGTAAAGACCTTGTAAAGGCTGGTGAGCTTGGCTATATCCATGCTTATGAAGAGATACAGAAGTATTGTAAATGAATGGATGATGAATGATTGATTGACCATCCCTATCCCACACCTTCAATAATTTTTTAAAAAACTTATTGCATTACTGGTAAACTTTTTATAGGTTGAAAAACGTTCTTAAACATTCTTTACAACAAACAACACGGAGGATTGCTAATGGCAAAATCAGCCAGTCCTTATTATTCAAAAGGGGGAAGTGTGTATCATATATTCAGTGATTGTTCCGCTGGTAAAAGTATTAAGAAAAATCATAGGGTGTCCGGCAAGAGCAACAAAAAGCTTTGCGGTGCATGCAGAGATATTAAAGCCGGCAAACGTCCGAGATAGTTGATCTCAAAATATGTTGATAATTGTAGGAACTTGATTAATCAGGTTCCTACAAAATTAGTTCCTGCAAAATTAATTTTTCTTTAAAACCATTCCAGTTGATGGTCCAAGAATAATTTTTTTCATAACTGTATCAAGAACTTTTATTCCTGCATTTTCTTCATTAACAATAACTTCCCAGTTCCCTGAGGGTAAATGGAATTCCTCTTTCTTTTCAGGGTTTGCATTGAGCAAAACTATAAACTCATTACCGCCATGTGAGATGTGAAATCCTGCAGCAAACTCGTCGTCTTTAATTTCATAAAAAATAATCTCTTCATACTTTGCTCTTCTGAAAGCCGGATAAGTATTTCTTAATTCAATCAAACCTTTGTAATAATTAAGAAGTTCTTCGTTAGTCGATGCATGCTCATAGTTAATGTAGTTCGTTTCATTATCTTTGTTGTAGGAATTATGATCAATCATTCCTTTTGTTGTATCAGGCATATCATTATCAGGAGAAACAACTTTGGTATGTGCAAACTCCTGCCCTGAGTGAATCATTGTAATCCCCTGCGAGGTAAAAAGAAATAAAGCCGCAAGTTTATTTAATTTTAATTGAAGTGGAGTTAGCTTAACAAGCTCATCAACATCCTTAATAACTTTGTGAGGATCAACATCTTTCCGGCCTAATCTTATAAAATCACCTAAAGTATAACCATCGTGGGATTCAAGATAATTAACGGAATGTTCCGGCTTTTGGAAAAGACCGTGTTTATCTATAGCAAGAGTTCCTTTAACATAACTTTTAATTCTACCAGGATCATTATTCCCATACCATTTTCCAAAAATCCATCCGAGTCCGTTAAAAGGATTTTCACCTTTGACTCCGTTACGGATCTGATCATTCCAGCTTCCCCATCCTCTTAAAGAAAATCCTTCAGGATCATAACCTCCACCCCATGGTTCACAGACAAAAACTACATTGCTATTAATTTTCTTTGCTTCTTTAATAACTTCTTCTATTGTTTTCCAGTCAATCAGTCTTCCAAGATCAAAACGAAAACCATCTATATGATACTCCCTCATCCAGTATAAAACACTTTCAATTATTAATCTTCTCAGCATTGGCCTTTCTGTTCTCAGATCATTTCCTGTTCCGCTTTCCTGCCTGTAATGCCCGCTTGAATCAAGCCTGAAGTAATAGTCCTTGTCTATTTGTTTCAGGTTGCCTACTTCATATTCTGATAAATGATTGTACACAACATCCATCATAACACCAATACCTTTTTTATGAAAGGCTTTCACCATATCTTTAAAATCATTTACTGAGCGGGCATCTTTTCCTTCCCACTTATTCCATTCAATCTCTTTTACTCCTTCACTGTAATAAGCTTCCGGTGCAAAAAAAGCAGCAGTCATATATCCCCAATGATTCCTTTCATAAGGATTCCATGTGTTATGTCTTCCTAAATGAGATTCCTTAAAAGGAATCTCGATGTTTGCAAATTCCTGGGCAGGGAGAAGTTCAACCATATTTACCCCCAGACTGTAGACATAGTTTATTCCTCCCCGCCGATTTTCTTCAATAAGTCCCTGGTAAGTTCCGGGCTGGTTTGCACCAGATGAAGGATGCATAGTCATATCACGAATGTGCATCTCATAAATAACCAGATCTCTCCAATCTCTCTTAATCCACTCATCCCCACTCCAATCGTAATTATTTTCTTTTACTACTATTGCTCTTCGTGGACTTCCATAGGTATTAAAAGTTGTAACTGCTTTAGCGTAAGGATCAAGGCAGATTACATTTTGATCAAGTTTTTTCCCATGATGTTTAACTAAGTAGCCATAATAAATCCCATATCTTTCTCCTTCAAGAACGGCTTCCCAAACTCCATCATCATCCTTAGTCATTTCATTTTCAGAACCATTTGCATCCTCAGGTTGATTAAAAGTTGCAAGTAATACGTTCTCAGCATTTGGTGCAAACAACCTGAAGAAAGTTTTTCCATCTTCAACAAAAGAACCAAGCTTTTTATCCGAGTAATATTTATCCAGTTCATCGAGCTTTTTGAGATACTCTAAATGTTTTTGTGTAAGATGATGCGTTTTAAGCAATTTTATTCCTTCTGAATTATTAGTTAACAACTGGAAAGAAAGGAAAACAATTATTATTCCAAACAATCTCATATAATCTTACTCTGCTAAAATTTTCCCATCGAGAACAGGGGTTACACAAATCAATGGATTTTCAGGTGCATTAAAGCTCATAAATATCTCCTCAAACAGTTCAAACTGTTTTCCTCTGTTTTCGAGCTTTGCAAATTTTTTGTAAGGCATATAGTTACCGTTTTTGTCGCTTGGTGCGTTAAATCGGTAAGCTTTTTCAAAATCCTCAATAGCTTTGCTTTTAAGAAATTCAATTTTCCTGTCATCACCGCCTTCACGTTCATAGCCAACTGCACGAAACTCGACAACTTTCCCATCATTAATAATCAAATAAATATTGAGGATAACCTCGTTCAATTATTTTTTTGCCTGTTGTTAAGGCTAAAGATACTCAATGCAATAGCATAACCAAAAGCAAATTTACACAACAAACTCTCCATACTTTGAATTATCCCGGGTAAATTTAAATAAAGAAGAACAAACCCGGTTACAACAGGAAGAATTATAAAAAGATAAGCGATAACTAATCTTACAAACTGCTTTTTATCAATTGCATTTTTTTTCTTTAACAAAAATAAAAAAGATAACAGAATAGGTATGTAGTAGAAGAAACCATAAAGATCGCCATGAGGATAATTATAAGTTGCATAAAGAACCGTGCAGTGTACAGCAGCAAATTGTTCTACAATTAAAAGATAATAAACAGTAAAGAAAGCAGCAGGAATGAAAAGAAGATATTTTAATTTAAAATCAGCATTCACAATTGTGAAGATTAGAACAAGATTTTAAGGCGGAAGAAAAGATATATCAACAAAAGCAAGATACGTTGTAAAAGATGAATCAACTCCAAGCCCGCAAATAAAATATTCTAATGCCTGGTAAACGGCAAGTAAAGCAATTATATAATATAAAATCCTGTTAATCTTATTCTTTTCAGAAAAGATTAAGAGACCAATCAGCAGTAATAATTCAATAAAAGCAATAAAGAGAGATACTGTTCCGTTCCAGTTCAAGAATAATAGTTTAATTTATGATTGATTGTTAGTCTGAGCTTGTCGAAGACTAAATTCAGTATATATAACAATGTCACACTCCACATGTCAGCGTGATATATAATTTTCTTCAACCTTTTAAATTCATTTTGCAGAAGGACCAATCATCTTTTCAGGTCTCACAAATTCATCAAATTTTTCTGCAGTCAATAAACCAAGTTCAACAACTGCTTCTTTCAAAGTTTTATTTTCATGATGTGCCTTCTTAGCAGCTTTTGCTGCATTATCATAACCTATGTGCGGATTTAAAGCCGTAACAAGCATTAAGGAATTTTCAAGATGTTTCTTAATATTATTTTCATTTGGTTCAATTCCAACTACACAATTATCTGTAAAGCTTTCGCACGCATCAGAAAGAAGTCTTATTGAATTAAGCACATTAAAAATAATTACAGGTTTAAAAACATTAAGTTCAAAGTTCCCGCTTGCACCGCCAATGTTAACTGCAACATCATTTCCAAAAACCTGAGTACAAACCATAGTCATTGCTTCAGATTGGGTTGGATTGACTTTTCCCGGCATTATAGAACTTCCCGGTTCATTTTCAGGAAGACTAAGCTCACCCAATCCGCAGCGCGGACCTGAACCAAGCCATCGAATATCATTTGCTATCTTCATTAAAGATGCAGCTAATGTTTTAAGCACTCCATGTAATTCTACCAATGCATCATGAGCAGAAAGCGCTTCAAACTTATTTCTTGCAGATGCATATGGTTTGCCTGTAAGTTCCGAAATTTTCTCGGCAGCTTTTACGGCAAATATCGGATGAGTATTTAGTCCTGTACCAACTGCAGTTCCGCCAAGAGCA
>CAZECH010000286.1:0-4419 GCA_964510675.1 uncultured Ignavibacteriaceae bacterium | reverse complement strand
TAGCGGAGGCAATCGCCCCCGATCCTATTTCTTCTCCGGGAAGAGGACAACCTTCACGACATTTGTTGTATCGAAGTACTTCTTCGCCGCCTGCTGCATGGCATCTGTCGTGAGATTCTCGACCAGTTTGCTGTAACCGAGCATCTCCTCCGGACTCTCTTCGTTGGCATAGTACAGCCTGAAATTCGAGAGCCAGAATCGATTCTCCTTGAGGTTCACCTCCTGATTTCTCCGCTGAATCTCTTTCACCTTGTCGACATAGACCTGGCCGGATTTTACGGTCTTCAGGCTGTCGAGTTGTTCCATGACAGTCTTCACGAGTTCCTCAACACGTGTTGGATTACAGCCCCAGGACACTGAGACTGTGTATTCCTTGCGCGGATAGAGTGATGGCGAGCCGTAGGTTCTGATTCCGTAGGTGCCGCTCTTTTCCTCCCGGATCACCTCGCGCAGCTTGATATTGACAAGCTCCATCAGCGAATTGAAATCATACCTGCTCTGCCGTGACCAGTCGAAGAGACCGGTAAATGTGAGCGTCACCGAGCTCTTGGGCTCGATTCCCCGGTAGACCTGTTTGCTGATAACGCCCTTGGGCGGGTATATGCCGACATCACGCCATGATTCTTTTCTATTGATTGCCGGCAAGCTGGCGAGATACTGCTCAACAAACGGCCGGATCCTCTCGAGCTGGAAATTCCCCACGGTGAAGAATGTGAAATCGCTGGCATCTGCAAACCGGTCCTTGTAGAACGTCAACGCTTTGTCAAGACTGATTTCGTCGAGAATCTCGGGCGTCATCGGGCGGGCGCGGAAATGATGCTGTGCCATGGTTACACTGACGGTATCGGAGAATGCCACTTCGGGCATCACACTGCGGTTCTGGAGACTGGCTCTCATTCTCGACATGATCGCCCCATAGGCACTTGTGTCTTTCCTTGGTGCCGTGGCGTAGAGATACGTCAACTGGAAGAGCGTTTCGAGATCCTGCGGTGAAGCACTCCCGTTGAACCCTTCGGAGAGGCTCGAGACCATCGGATTGACATTCACGACTTTGCCGCTGAGCATTTTCGAAAGCGAGACCGCATCGAATTCCCCGACACCACACATGCTCACAAGCTGCGATGCCATTGAAGCAGACATGTAATCGGCGTCTGTGGAAAGCGAGGTTCCGCCGTTGCTGTAGGCGGAAAATAGGATTTCGTCATTCTTGAAATCGGTCGGCTTCAGCACCACCAACGCCCCATTGGAGAGCCTCCATTCCGTAAGGCCGAGGGATTCAATCTTCCGCTCGCTGACGATTTTACCGGCCTTCGGAAGAACGGCGATCAGCGGTTTCGTCGACACATTATCCACATATGCATCGAGTTTCTTTTTGCTCGCGCCGTCGAGAACCGCAAGCACCTCTGACTCCGTTGGGACTTTTACTCCTTCCTTTTCAGGAACCGAGAGCGCCACGACGCGGCTGGTCGTCCCCATTCGCATCTCGGCGAGCTTGTTGATTTCCTCGAGCGTAATGCCGGGAAGGGTTTGCTTGTTGAGGTTGAATTCCGCCTCAACGCCCGGTATGGGTTCATCTTGCACGAAGTGGCGGACGTATTCGTTGGCAAGATCGCGGGATTCGGTCTTGTCACGCTCTTTATAATGGCGTTCAATCCAGCGCAATTGGTCGCTCTTTTGCCGTTCAAGCTCCGTTGCAGTGAAGCCATACTGCTTTACCCGGTTGGCTTCGGTAAGGATGAAGTCCAGTCCGTCGAGCAGGGAATTCTCTTTTGCCTGAGCGTAAAGGGTATATGCCTGCGTATGACCCAGCCAGCGCCCATCGCCACCGCCTCCATAGATGAAGGGCGGGTTCGGCTTCTGCAGTCTTTCCTGGAGCCGTTTGTTGAACATCCCATCGTAGACCTGACCGAGAATCGTTTTCCGAAAGTCGCCTGCAGTGCGTTCAGCCTGGGGGGCTCGTTTGAATATCACTTGAAGCGATGCACCCGGGAGTTCTTTGTCGGTTGCAACTGAGGCAAGAGGCTGCTCGTGATCGGGAACGGTATACTTTGTACGTTCGCGGCTTGGATTCCTGTTGGTAAGCTTCGCAAAATGATCTTTGATCAGCTCCTCCATCGCCGCTTTGTCGAAATCACCAACAGCTACCACAGCCATCAACTCCGGCCGGTACCAGTCACGGAAGAACCGGCGGACGGATTGATAGGGAGCCTTCTCGAGAATCTCTTTCTTCCCGATCACGAAACGCTTGGCGTACTGTGAATTGTAGAGCAGTTTTGGAAGGTGCTTATCCAGAACACGCATGGACGCGCCTCTTCCCAACCGCCACTCCTCCACGACCACTCCGCGCTCTTTGTCGATTTCCTTTTCGTCGTAGGTGACTGCAGAAGCCCACTCTTCGAGTATCGTGAGCGCTTTCTCGACAAGCTGGGCGGAGTCTGTGGGGATCTGGAGCATGTACACTGTTTCGTCAAAACTTGTGTACGCATTCACGTCCGGGCCAAGCCGGACACCCTCTTTTTCAAGAAGATTGATGATCTCATTCTTCGGAAAACTCTTGGTGCCGTTGAATGCCATGTGCTCGCAGAAGTGGGCGAGGCCAAGTTGATCATCATCCTCCATCACCGAACCGGTCTTGACAGCAAGTCGGAGCTCAGCGCGCTTTTCCGGTTTCTTGTTCACTCTGACATAGTATGTGAGTCCGTTGTCGAACTTCCCATACGTGATGGCGGGATCGATGGCGAGAGTGTCGCCCGGCTTAAATGATTGCTGCGCGAACGTCGTCGGTGTGAGCACGAACGCCGCGACGAAGATAAGCAACAGCAGAAGTGGTGCTCCTACAGGTGTTTTCATCCGAACCTCCTTTGAAGGCGTGGAATGAAGTACAACGCGGATTGAAGTGGTTCCCCCATCAGCATTCATCGAAAGAACGCAGCCCTGATCGTGAGTAGTGAGTGAGTGTGCCTCTTCAAAATTCCATCCGCGAGCAAGATAGCGAATCCGAACTGGAATCGCTACTTTGTTTTGGTTCAATCAACAGGACAAGAGGCCTCGATGATCAGATGCTTCCTCTCGTTTTGTCTTTCGCTATTCAAATCAACATCTCAAGTCCGACTCGAGAACGTCTTTCTCCGAAAGCAGCTGGAAATACTCGCTCGCACGTCCTCGAGACCCCGACTGCGGTCTTCCGATAGGCGCTTCTTCAGCGTCATGAACGATGCCGCCTGTCAAGCGCAGTGTTGACCATGACGTGATGTCTTTCACTCCAGGAATTAGTTCTACGAACCAATGCTTGGATCATCTTTCGGAAGTCAGGTTGCCAACTCCGTTCGAGTTAACTGCCGTTCAGTTTTGTTGCGGGCGTTCGAGCGGTTCGAATGCCCGCAAATCCGCAGGTGCAGATCTGAAACACAATTGACCATGGAGTCAGAGCGGCATCCTGTAAATCAGATAGAAGCAGTACTTGAAGGACACGCTGTTCCGAGCGTTCAGATTCACAGGATCGGCTTATGAACGGCACTTGATGTTGCAGGTTCAAGTCAGGGGCAGGAACATCGCTCTATTACAACTTCTGAGCGAATCGTCGAGGTGGTGATACCTGAATTTCACGCAGAATTCGCTAGTCAGAGACTGTGTTCACCTGCTCTGATGGAAATCACCGCTGCAGGATACGCTTCGCCCATCTCCGCAACCGTTCTAGGCGACTCCAGGGACGTGGGGTATGCTCTCAGAGCAAAATATCGCCACTTCAAATGTCAGATGGAATTAGTCCCCCCAACGAGGTCAGATGGAATATGTCCCCCCTATGCGTTCGGCCCACTGCTCCTGAGTTCACGAAATCAATAACAGACTGGAGGGGATTGCACAATGCTATATTCGGAACTTATTCGATCCTTCGTCGCCGTTTCCCTCAAGTTGGCCTCTGGTTGCTTTTGCCACCGAACTGCACTAGTTTTGTGAACCTATTCTTCCCAACCAACGCACCGATATGGATTTCACTGTAACCGCTGTCTTCCTCTGAGCAGACTATGAAGAAGGTACTTTTCCTTTTATTAGGCGCTTCACTCTCAATGGAATTGTGGACACAAACATTGCCATATCAGAACCCTGACTTGAGTTCCGAAGAGCGGGCCAGGGACTTGCTCACCCGGTTAATGTTGAGTGAAAAGGCGGCCTTGATGTGCGATGAATCAGATGCCATTGCGCACCTGGGCATTAAGAAGTTCAATTGGTGGAGCGAAGCGCTTCACGGTCTCGCCAATACCGATAGTGTTACCGTGTTCCCGCAACCGATTGGCATGGCTGCCTCCTTCGACGACGCACTGGTGTACCGGATTTTCACCGCCGTTTCTGACGAAACGCGCGCAAAGTACAACGAGGCAAGACGAAGAGGACAAGAGAACAAACGTTTCTTGAGCCTTT
>CAZECH010000285.1:0-4457 GCA_964510675.1 uncultured Ignavibacteriaceae bacterium | reverse complement strand
CCAGCAGTTTTATTTTAGATAAATCGTGAAAGAAAGCCATCCTTTCATTATTCCCTGCACTGTCTGAAAAAACCGCTGCATATTTTTTTGGCAGAAATTTTTGTATTGCTCTTAAACCTTCAAGGTTGTCATTTACTTCCTGTAGAGCAACCAGGTCGAACCAGCTTATTAATTCTGCAATTAATTTATATTCATTATCGGTTCTTTCCTGTAATCCTAAATTTGCAATATTCCATGTAGCTAATAAAAGCCTGTTATTAGATTTTGCAGGGATACTTCTTCCCGGTTCATTATCACGATAATTTCTTAACCTGATCTTTTCAGTGTTTATGTTGAAGTTGTGATAATTATCTGGCTTAGGAAATGAAGGCATAGCGAACTCCTTTCTAACTCCCCAAAAATTTTTTTATAATTATTTTGATATTTAATTATTCCCCCACCATAACTTTGAAAAAGGGGAGCGATGAATTACTGATGCAACTTAGCTGAATTGAAACAATGTATCAAATTGGAGTAATGGAATAATGGATCGGGTTCAAATTCCTTTTATTCAGCCTGAAGTTTTTTGAGGTAGCTGAAGCTTACAAGTTTTTTCTTTCTTTCATCCCAGAGACTTAAGAAAATACTTTTAAGACTTGAGCGCAAAGTTAAAACAGCATTTGTATGCAGAACAGGGTTTTCTTTATGGCATTTTTCCAATCGGTAGTTTGGAATTCTCGGGCTTAAATGATGAATATGATGGAAGCCTATATTACCTGTAAACCATTGTAAAACTTTCGGCAGCTTATAATATGAACTTCCGCTCATTGCTGCATTGATATAATCCCATTCTTTCCCGGTAGCCCAATATGCATCCTCAAACTGATGCTGAACAAAAAACAGCCACGCTCCTAATGATGAGGTTACAATTGTAATTGGTACCTGAATAACTAAAAAAGTTTGCAGCCCGACTAACCAGATCATCCCTCCGATTAATAAAGCAATCAAAAAAGTTGTATAATAAGTACTTGCAAAAACTGATTTCAATTCTTTCTGTTTGAAGTTCGGTATCCTGTAAACTAGTAAAAAAAGTAATGTTGGAATGATTACAAATAAAAAGAACGGATTTCTGTAAAGCCGGTATTTAAATCTGCCCCACTTTGATCTGCCAAGATATTCATTTACAGTCATTGTATAAATATCACCTATGCCGCGATGGTCAAGCTTACCGGCGTTTGCATGATGTATTGCATGGCTTTTCCGCCAGTAATGATATGGAGTTAAAGTAAAAATACTGCAGAACTTTCCAGTCCAGTCATTTGCTCTTCTTGAACTAAAAAATGATCCATGGCCGCAGTCATGCTGGATAATAAAAATCCTTGCCATTAAACCGGCAGCGGGGAAAGCTAACAGGAGAGTCAAGAAGTAACTCAGTTCAAGGCTGAGATACATTAATACCCAGGTAGCGATAAACAAGGTAAATGAATTTAATAACTGCCAGATACTTTTCCAGGTGTGAGGTGAGTAATATTTAGCAACAAGTTTTTTCCATTCAGAGCCATCAAATGATGGAGACATATTACCTAAAATTAATGATTTTAATATATTTAAGATACCAATAAACTGACTGAAAATAATCAGTAATCTGTTTTTAATCACATTTTTTTGAATGGCAGGTATTTAATCAATTTAAAGCGGAACTGTATTTCCTTGGAAGATGATATAAGATGGTTATTTTTGTTTAAATTATTTTTTGATTAATTGATAAACAAAAACCGACGGACATGAAATTGAGAAAAGTAATTGCCACGAGATATGTAACTCCGTTGCGTGAAGGCGGATCACTTCCTGCAATTGTTGAAGCCGATGATGACGGACTTTATGTACTTAAATTCCGTGGTGCAGGGCAGGGACCAAAAGCATTGATTGCTGAATTAATTACAGGAGAAATTGCCCGTGCAATCGGATTACCCGTACCGGAAATTGTTTTTGTTGAACTCGATTCAGAACTTGCACGGACAGAACCAGATCCCGAAATACAGGACTTGATAAAGGCCAGTGCGGGACCCAATCTTGCTCTTGATTATCTGCCTGGTTCTGTAATGTTTAACCCGGTCGCAGATAGAATTGATGATAAGCTTGCAACTTCAATAGTGTGGTTTGATGCCTGTATGACAAATGTTGACCGTACAACCCGCAATCCGAATATTCTTGTGTGGTATCGTAAGCTTTACCTGATCGACCATGGTGCCTCACTTTATTTTCACCATAACTGGGAGAGCTACATGGAAAAAAGCCGTAATCCTTTCCAGTTAGTAAAAGATCATGTGCTGCTTCCGTTTGCAAACTCTTTTATGGAAACAGATAAGGAAATGTCAGCTAAGATTACAAAAAAATTAATTGAGGAAACTATAAATCTAATTCCGGATATTTGGTTATCCGGTGACTCTGCTTTCAGTTCCGTAAGTCAATACAGGGATGCATACATAAAATATTTACTTAAGCGTTTAGAGAACAGGCGTTTTTTCTTAGAGGAGGCAATACGTGCAAGATCAATATATTTATGATTATGCTTTAATACGTGTCGTTCCTAAAGTTGAAAGGGAAGAGTTTTTAAATGCAGGTGTAATAGTCTCATGCCCTGAAAAAGAATTCCTTGAAGCTTGCATTGAACTTGACGAGCAAAGATTAAAAGTATTTAATCCGACAATTGATATAGAAACAACAAAAACTCATCTCGCAGCAATAATTTCTATTTGTGCCGGAACCGATATTGGTGCAATTGGCAAGCTTTCTCAAAGAGAACGGTTTCTCTGGCTTACTTCACCGAGAAGTACAATAATACAAACATCTGCCATTCATTCAGGGCTTTGCAAAGATCCTAAGGAGATTCTTGATCACCTTGTAGAAACAATGGTTAAAACCCAAATCAAGGACTAGTGATACTTTGATTTTTTATTTCCTATAAGTAATTTGTTTACACAAAAACATCACTTTAACTAACCCAATAAAAGGATTAAAATGAATAGATTTATCCTCATTAAGTTGTTTTCATTTATTTCATTAACTTTTTTCACTTGTTCTTCAGAAGGTCAGAATATATCAACAAAGGTTAACCCGGAAATTTGGGTGAGGGATGGTTATGAATTATCTGTTGCTGTAAATTCAGAACAAAGACCAAGGCATATGAATTTTGCTCCTGATGGAACTCTTTACTATACCACAACACCGGATAGAGTTATTGTTGCAGCAAAAGACAAAAACAATGATGGATTCTTTGAGACAATTACAGAGTTTCATGTTTCTGACAATTCAGTCTATTATGTTCTTTGGTATGAAGGATGGCTTTGGTATAGTGAGAGCGGAGCAGTGTACAAAGTTAAAGATAATAATAATGATGGAATTGCAGATGAAAAGATAGCTGTGCTTCCTGATGGTAATCTGCCTACCGGAGGAGGACATGCCTGGCGACCGTTATTAATTCATAAAGGAAGATTATATACAAGCATTGGTGATGCCGGGAATATAAATGATATGACAGATACGGAAAGACAAAAAATCTGGTCTTTTAATCTTGAAGGGAAAGATAAAAAGCTCTGGTGTTCAGGAATCAGGAATACAGAGAAGCTGGTTATAAGACCAGGGACTGATGAAATCTGGGGAATGGATCATGGCAGTGATTGGTTTGGAAGGGAAGCCGGGGATAGTGATGGCAAGCAGCCGATTACAGACTACAACCCGCCATGTGAAATGAATAAATATGTTGAAGGAGGTTTTTACGGGCATCCTTTTATAGTGGGAAATAGACTACCCCGATATGAGTACCTGGACAGAGAAGATATAATTGAGCTTGCAGCAAAAACTATTGTTCCTGAATGGTCGGCAGGTGCTCACTGGGCTCCAAACGGAATGGAGTTTTACACAGGAGATCAGTTTCTCGCAGAACATAAAGGTGATGCATTTGTTGCTTATCATGGTTCATGGAACAGAAGTGTAAAATCAGGTTACCAGGTTACAAGAGTTTTATTTGAAGATGGCAAACCTTATGGTGAAAAAGCTTATATAAAATTTGTTACTAATGATCAGAAAGTTCTGGGAAGACCTTGTGATGTTATACAGGCTCCTGATGGAACATTGCTCATAAGTGATGATGAAAAAAATATAATTTACCGGTTGAAGTATACCGGCGATAAATAAATGAAGTATATCCTGTTAAGTTTTCTCCAGCTTATCGCTGCAGTTTTGTTTAATTTATATTCTCAAACCAGGCCGGATCAAATTATTAATATCTCTAATTCACCTGTTAGTTCATTTAAGCAGTTTTGTTCAAGATGCCATGGTTATGAAGGAAGAGCTTATGGTAAAGATTTTGGAGATATGGACAACGAAGAACTAAAAAAAATAATCAGGGAAATGATGGTTGGGCCTGCTCAATTAAAACCTGAGGAAATTGAAATCGAAGCTATGTATTCTTACAA
>CAZECH010000284.1:0-4483 GCA_964510675.1 uncultured Ignavibacteriaceae bacterium | reverse complement strand
TGCCCGTGATCGTGTTCGCCTTGAGCAAATTTGCATAACTACCTTCGTAGACGATTTCGCCTCCATGCGGACCCGCAAGTGGACCCACATCAACAACATGGTCTGCCACTTTGATCACATCGGGGTCATGTTCCACAACGATGACCGTGTTGCCTTTATCGCGCAGTTTCTGCAACAACTCATTCATGCGATGCACGTCACGTGGATGTAAACCCACGCTCGGCTCATCGAAGATATACATTACATCGCTCAAGCTGCTGCCGAGGTGCTTAACGACTTTTACGCGCTGCGACTCTCCGCCGGATAACGTGTCCGTCTCACGGCTGAGGCTGAGGTATTCCAAACCAATATCCACAAGGTTCTGCAAACGCTCTACAAGCGCTTTGACTATCGGTTCGGCGGCAGGTGTTTTGATCTTTTTTACGACTTCGATCAATTCAGGGATCTCCATGCTCGTCAGGTCGGCGATGTTGTACCCGTTGATCTTGCATTTCAGGATGGTTTTATTCAACCGCGCACCGTTGCATTCGGAACAGGGACCCATCGTCATGAAAGGCTCCACCGACTTTTGAGTCCGCTCGGACTTGGTTTTTAGATCCTGCTTGATGTACTTGTTGGTAAAACGGTTGACGATGCCTTCGTAGGTCAGGTTAAAGTCTTTTGCCCCTAACTTGGTCTTGACTTTGATAGGTTCGCTATATAAAAGGTCGTTCATTTCTTTCTGAGTGTATTTGGAGAGCTTTTTATCCGGATCGAACAAACCAGTATTGATTAAATTACTCCAGCCCCAACTGTCCACGGCGTATTCTGGAAATAGAATAGCACCCTCGTTCAGTGATTTGGATTTATCCAGGAACTTGTCGAGGTCCACATCCAGTTTGCGGCCGAGTCCGTTGCAGTTCGGGCACATGCCCTGTGGGTCATTGAAACCGAATACGTTGGTGGGCCCCACGTGGGGCTGCCCGATGCGCGAAAACATCATGCGCAGGATCGTGTTGATGTCGGTGATCGTGCCCACGGTCGAGTGTGAGCCGCCGCCCATTCGTTTCTGATCCACCACAATGGACATGCTCAAATTCTCGATGGCATCCGCATCGGGCTGGGAATACTTCGGCAGGAAGTTCCGCACGAACATGCTGAAGTTTTCGTTGAGCAGGCGCCGCGACTCGGTGGCGATCGTATCGAACACGATGGACGATTTCCCTGAACCCGAAACACCGGTAAAAATGGTGATCTTACGCTTGGGAATGCTCAAAGAAACGTTCTTTAAGTTGTTTTCACGTGCACCGCGCAGTTCAATGTATTCCTGGGGCATTATTCACTCCTCATGAGATGAAAGATCAAAGACCTATAAGGTTTTTATATCCGCAGCAACTTCAGACAAATCGTTGTTGAATTGATGTCCACGCCCATCAAATTCACGAATGAGGGCTTGTGGAAGCTTTTCTGCATAGATTGCGAGGTGTGCAAATGGCACCCATTCGTCGTCGCGGCTATGATAAAAGAAGATTCGTGGGATCCTAGCCAGCTTTCCGGCGACTTCTTGCGGCAATCGCGCCTCGTCCCATTTCCAGAAATCATCGACGCCCCAATATGGCGTGGCAATCAGAAAGAGTCCGGCGATAGATTTCTTGATCCGCTCCTCGGAAAGATATTTCAACAGAACTGAACTACCCACAGAATGTCCCACCAGAATGATCTCATCGGCTAGGGTTGCGAGTTCTGTGTCAATTTCGGCTTTCCAATCCGCATACTCTACATTTTCCTCATGAGACATCTTCGGGTACAGCACATTGTAGTCAACCCCGAGCGCGTCTTGCAGAGACGCGGCCAATTTTTTATCTTCTTCGTACGCGCCCTCTCCGGCACCTTGAATAAATAATACTTGCTTCTTCATGTTATCGCTTGTTCCATAAATTACTAGACTTTTTGGCAAAAATTATGAGTAAATATCACAAGTTCGGTTAAGCAAATTATGCGATACTCTGTAATTTCATTTCTTTTCATCGGCAAACGAGAGCCCATTCTCAGCAAGGGCCTGGCGGAGCTTACCCAGGGCATTTGGACCGACACCATGTAACAGCTTGATCTCGGCTTCTGTGAATTTCGTCAACTGCTCGAGTCTTTGGATCCCAGCCCCGGCAAGGGCGCGCTCGGCGGGCGCTCCCAGCTTGTCCGGTAAGTCGCTTCCCGGTGGATTGGTTGCGTTGCGAACCCGATCTTTTGGAGTCATTTTTTTCATGATCACTCCGATCCTGTCACCTTATGATACAAAACTCTGTATGTATTCTGCCGCCTGGCAGCTCCACCACCTTCATTCTTTCCGGTTGAACCTGCCCCTCACGGATACCTTCAAAGGGTCGCAGGCCACTGCCAAGGAACACCGGCATGATGTCAATATGCAGTTCATCAGCAAGCCCCGCTTTAAGGCATTGCTGTGCGGTGCTGGCAGCGCCGATCACTGTCACATCTTTATCGCCCGCAGCCGCTTTTGCTTGTGCAATGGCACTTTCAATGCCATCCGTCACGAAGGTAAAAGTCAATCTATCGGTTTCCTTTGGGTGTCTCTTTGGAGGCTGATGGGTGAGAACGAATATCGGCACCTGGTACTCGTAATTACCCGCGATCTTGTCCGGGTCTTCTGCCATCGCGAATGAATTCCGTCCCATCACCACCGAACCTGTCTTTTGTATGGATTCCTTCATAGGCTCGGTTTCTTGCAATGCAGCGAGATCGGGATAGAGTGCCTCCACGCTGCCGCTAGGATCGTTGATAAAGCCGTCTATTGACATGGTCATGCCTAGGATAACTTTTCCCATAAGGTTCCCTTATTCTTTCTTCGGCTGGTAGGTGGCGATCATCACGCCCTTCATTGTCGTCTTGGTGTCGACAAGTTGAAGCGCGGCGGATGGACCACCGTCGGTGAAGAGACGCCGCCCCGATCCCAGGATGAGCGGGTGGATCAGAAGCACGTACACGTCAACGAGCCCATGCTTCATCAGCGTTTGAACGAGCTCGCCGCTGCCCATCACGAGGAAATCCTTGCCCGGCTGCTCTTTGAGCGCGGCGACCGCTTCCGCCACATCCCCCTTGAGCAGAGTCGAGTGGGTCCACGCCAGCGGTTCCTTCAGGGTCCTTGAGGCAACATACTTCGGGGTGTTGTTGAGCACCTCGGTAAAGGGATTGTCTGTCTGGTTGGGCCAGTACGCGTAGAAGTCCTCATAGGTCCGTCGACCCATCAGCAAGGGAGCAGCGTCAGCCAGGTTACCTCCAGCCTCATTCATCGCGGCATAGGGTGCGGCCCAGCCTCCATGCTTGAAATCTCCGCGGCGGTCCTCGTCTGGCCGCCCCGGCGCCTGCATGACTCCATCGAGCGTTAGGTTCGTGAATACAATGATCTTTCTCATGTAGAGCTCCTCTCTGCAACCATTATGAGCCATGCAACACACGGGCGATCACAGGCCCGCTAATCCCTTTTAATTCCAGGCTGCGTGACTCCAATTCGCTGCCATCAATGCCTGCTTCCCTGAGAGCCCGCTCGCTGAGGATGATCTCACCTGGCGCAGCCTTCAATGCCAGACGCGCGGTCATATTGACCTCCTCGCCTTTCGCCGAAATATCCGTAAGGCCCTCGGCTGTGCCCATTGCCCCAAAGTAGGCTACACCAGTATGGACGCCGATGCCAACCGGAATCTTTTGGCGCTCCATGACCCGCAACAGCTTTTGCGCAACTCTTATTGTCCGCTCTACATAGTTCGCGCCTGCAAACCCGGCACCCCAAAAAGCTGCCACTTCATCACCGGCCAGCTTTTCCACCAACCCATCCTCTTGGATGATGATTTTCGTCGATGCCGCATAAAATCGATTGATCAATTGGCTGAATTCCGTGGGGGTCATTTTCTCCGAGAGCGCCGTTGAGCCGCGTATGTCCACAAAGAGGATCGCCATCTCGACCTCGGCTCCTCCGGGAAACTCGCTCGAAGCTCTCTCACATAGATTGCAGAAGCGAGGGTTCAAAGCCGAACGTTGCTTGCCGAAGAGTGTGCGAACAATGAGGCCGCCGATCCCCTCAAAGGGTGCATTACAGAACTTACAGCGCGGGCCGCGCGGAAGCGTCCGCATGATGCGCCGCAGGCTCTTATCCACAGCAAATGCATTTGTCGTGAACCAGAACCACCATACGTTACCCACATCTACAGATTTTTTGTCGTTCACGTTTTCGCCGACCTCCACTTATGAAAATTTGGACATCTCACTTTGATTCTTCAACTTTGAGGTCTGTCTCCATCAATCCGAATATGCTCCTGCTAATTCCTGATCTTGATCCTGATTTTGGTAATTCTCTGACAATGCTCGATATGAATAGGAGCGCATTGCCAGCAATGTGACGGCGAGTCCGATCAGCCCGGCGACGGTAAACAAAAGCGCGAGACCCCGATCGGTTCCGGTTCCAAACCACGAACCGATCACATCGACGCCAACG
>CAZECH010000283.1:0-4484 GCA_964510675.1 uncultured Ignavibacteriaceae bacterium | reverse complement strand
ATTAAAAGAACAATTCATGAAGGGGAAGCACTATAATAAAATACGTGGGGTTACAATAACTTTTAAAAACAAAAAAGATCTTGAATATGCTAAAACAATGATAGCAATTAAGCTTAGCATTAAGTAAAAAAAAATTAATTGCCTGGAATTTACTGGTTGCTAACGATGGCAAGTATTTAGACTTTATATCAAAAGCAAATATACATAACCATTACAGGGATTTGCTAATAAAGCAAACACGGATGTTGTAAAGTCTTGCTTCTTACTATATCAGTTTGCCTGTAGCTAAGCTCTTTTAAAATAGGAAGGATAATCACTTCGCGGACACTATCTTCCTTAAACTCAACATCCCGACCAAGAGTTTTAAAATCAATCTGATCAAATAAATATTCTTTAGTTATGGAGTGCATTGCTATATTTCAATTTATAACCTTTTCTAATTTCCTCAATTATCCCATCCAATTCAATAAGAAATTAAATTTCACAAAACCTCTCACTTACAGCCACAACCGGGAAATATTATTCATCCCATTTAAGCATAACATCGGCTATGCTTTGATGCACTTTATCTGATAAAAAAGCAGCTAACTCTGAATTATTTAAATTTTCCTTTTGTGCAGCCAGAGCATCCCATAATTTAGTAAAGGTATCAACCCCTCCGGCATCATAAATATTTCCCGCTGCCGAATGCCAGCGGCATTGATACCAACCATAATTTTGAGGATATTTTTGTCCTATCTCATCATAACGTTCTTCAATATCCACCAGGTTAGTATATGTATAATCTTCATTTCCTCCTGCAATAACCATTTGAGGAAAGACAGTCAGGGCAGGTAATTGTTCCGGTTCTTTTTCTGCTATGTATGTGTGAAGTAAAATATTACAGAAGAGTTCTCCCATCCATTTTCGTTGTACATTTAAACCTGCCTGGAAGTGATAAGCATGTCCTATTTCATGAATAGCTAATAAATCAAAAAAAGCCTGCATGGATAAATTGCCATTTTCATCAACATACGTTGCGGATATTTTATCTGCCAGTTCTTTCGGCAACCTGTCAACAGGTGGAATAAAACTATTCCAGAAGTCATTGTTATCGGAAGCCATAATTAATATTTCTCTAATTTCATCATAATGCGGCATTCCGTATACGGGAAAGGTTGTAAACTTTCCCCAATCAGCAGGACTAAGTATCAGCAACGTCACTTCCGGCTCGAAGTCAATTATTTTTTTGTAGAAATCTAAAACATTATCCATTCTTTCTGCAACTATAATAGCTCTCTCGTCGTTGCCGCTGCTGTAATAGACTTTTGTTTTATAACCATCAAGACTAACTAGGTCTTTATAAGTTTGTGCAGATGAAGTTATTGCAAAGACATAAAAGCAAATAAAAAATAATACATATGTCTGAGTTGATTTGATTCTTGTCATAATTAATTTTCCTTTTTGATTTATAATAAATATAAACAGAGTTTTTGAATAAAAATTGATTTAGAAAAAAATGGATAGCTAATTTAATTTACTGTCACTAAGATGGTTCATGATAGCCAAGGAGATCACTCAATCATTTCATTCCTATCTTTCCACATTTTTAGATATTTTTGCTTAATTACTAACAAAAATAATTAAGTTATACTATGAGCTTTAACTGGAAAAAAATAAAGGATTATTCTGATATCATCTATGAAAAGATGGATGGTATTGCAAAAATTACCATTAATCGACCTGAAGTACGAAACGCCTTTCGCCCTGAAACTGTTAATGAAATGTATGATGCTTTTTCTGATGCACGAATGGATGAACAAATTGGTGTAATTCTTTTAACCGGACAAGGTCCTGCCAAAGATGGCATTTATGCTTTCTGTTCCGGCGGAGATCAGAGGATTCGTGGAGAAAAAGGATACAAATCAAAAGAGGGTTCACAAAGTTTGAATGTTCTCGATCTTCAGAAATTAATAAGAAGTATTCCCAAACCTGTTATTGCTCTTGTTGCGGGGTATGCAATAGGTGGCGGGCATGTTCTTCATATCGTATGTGATTTAACTATTGCTGCAGATAATGCCATCTTCGGGCAGACAGGTCCCAAAGTCGGTAGCTTTGACGGCGGTTTTGGTGCAAGTTATCTTGCTAGAATTGTAGGACAAAAGAAAGCGAGAGAAATCTGGTATCTTTGCAAACAATACAATGCACAAGAAGCTCTGGAAATGGGTTTGGTAAATAAAGTTGTTCCAGTCAAAAAGCTTGAAGAAGAAGGTGTTGAATGGGCGAAACAAATTTTACAGCACAGCCCAATGGCAATAAGAGTTTTAAAATCCGCATTCAACGCTGAGCTTGACGGACAAGCAGGAATACAGGAGCTTGCAGGCAACGCAACTCTTCTTTATTATATGAGTGAGGAAGCTCAGGAAGGAAAGAAAGCTTATTTGGAAAAACGTAAACCGGATTTTAAAAAGTTCCCGAAGCTTCCTTGATAGAACACGGATTACACAGATTGTCACGGTTGAATCTGTGGAGTTCCGTATAATCCATTAAATCCGTGTTCCATTTCATAAAAATTATGAACGAAGATTTAACAAATAGCTCAAAATTTCAAAACTGGGTATTAGCAAGTAGACCAAAAACTTTACTTGCATCTGTTGTACCTGTTATGGTTGGAACTGCTTTAGCTGTAAATGTTGGCCAGTTCAATTTTCTTGTCACCCTTATTGCATTTGCATGCTCACTTCTAATCCAAATCGGGACAAACTTTACAAATGATCTTTATGATTTCCATAAAGGTGCCGATACTGTCGAACGCAAAGGTCCGGTGCGTGTTCTTTCTGCAGGTTTAATATCTATTAAAGAAATGAAAACAGGAATTTTTTTCACATTTTTTTCAGCTTTTATTCTTGGGTTTTATCTTGTCTATGTTGGTGGAATAATAATCTTGGTTATTGGTATTCTTTCCATAGTTGCAGGGCTTGCTTATACTGCAGGCCCATATCCTTTAGCTTATAAGGGTTTAGGAGATATTTTTGTTTTCATGTTCTTTGGCCTGATAGGTACAATGGGGACTTTCTATCTTCACTCAAATGAAATTTCACTGGCTGCTTTTCTTTCATCAATCCCTGTTGGCTCTTTGATAACAAATATCCTGGTAGTAAATAATTACAGGGATATTGAAACAGATAAGATTGCAGGTAAAAATACTCTTGCGGTCAAACTCGGTAAAACATTTACCCAATACCAGTTTGTATTTCTCATAGTTGTTTCTTTTCTCACGCCTCTTGCACTATATATGTTTTTTGATTTCAGCATCTGGATTTTCTTACCATATATTACTCTTCCAATTGCGTACAATATTACTATAATGCTTTTCACACTGAACGGCATGCAATTAAACCAAACCCTTGAACTGACAGCAAAACTTTCTGCATTATACGGGATTTTGTTTTCAGCCGGTCTTGTATTATGAGCAATGTTTTTGATCTGATCAAATCACCTCAAGTAAAATACATCCCGGATTCCTCAGCAATAATTCTCAGCGACAAAAAAATAACTTATAGTGAACTTAGTTCTTTAGTTGATAATACTGCTCCTTTCCTCAAAGAAAAAGGAGTAAAAGAAAATGATATAGTAACTCTTTTATTCAATAATAATTTTGAATTTATTGTTACTATCCTTTCTCTCTGGGAAATTGGAGCTATTCCGGTTCCGCTTAATACAAGACTTCTGAAAAAAGATTTGCAGGAACAGCTTTCATTTTTGAATTCTGACTGCACAATCATAAGCAGGGAATTTAAAAATGTTTCAACTATAGGTAAGAGTTTTGTTTTGTCGCCTGATGACTTTTCTGAAAAGATTGGTAAGTCTCATAATAAAAAAACTCCAAGAGATAAAATTGCATTAATACTTTTCACCTCTGGTTCATCAGGAAAACCAAAAGCAGTTATGCTTTCTTTTGATAATCTCATTCAAAGTGCATTGATAGGTAATAAAGTTTTAAATCAAACAACAGATGATAAATGGATGGCATCTCTTCCTTTTTATCACATTGGAGGTTTCATAATTATTGTAAGAGCCTTGATGTTTGGAACTTCAATTATAATTCCCGATTCACTTTCAAATGAAGATCTTGTTGAATCAATTAAAAAATATAAACCAACTTTAGCCTCATTGGTTTCAAATCAATTAAAAAAAATTATTGATGAAAATTTTATCCCGCCAAAAGAACTAAGAACAGTTTTACTCGGAGGTGGATTTTCAGATAAAGAATTGGTGTTGCAAGCAATAAACAATGGCTGGAAGATTGCTAAAGTTTACGGTTCAACAGAAACTTCTTCTTTTGTTTCATTTATGAATTATAAAGAAGTAAAGAAAAAACCGGGAGCTTCGGGAGTAGCAATTCATCCAAACAAAATTTTGATAATCGAAGATGGAGCAATAGTTGTGAGTAGTCCTGCTGTAATGAAAGGCTATTACAATAATGAAGTAGAAACCTCAAACAA
>CAZECH010000282.1:0-4492 GCA_964510675.1 uncultured Ignavibacteriaceae bacterium | reverse complement strand
TCTTTTGTTTTATCAAGATTAGTCGAAGGAATTTCCACGTGTGAAATAAGAGGATTTGCCATATCGTTACTCCATATGAAATAAAAAATCAATAATTAAGTTGCATTAAAATTAACTCTATTTAATAATCATATCAAATTAGAAAAAAAGAAAACACCTCTGAAAATACTTATTGCATTTGAGTTTTTCTAATTATAACTTCCATTAAGGTTTGATCCAAAACTCCTAAAATTTTTTACAGATATGATAAACTTACGTTTGTGTTATTTTGGCATGGAATGCTTGTATTGTTACACTCGTTTTTCATTCAAGGTGTTTTGAGAAGGAGAAGTAATAACTTTAGTTAATAAAGAAAACAAACAGGAATGTGTAAAGTACTTTTGATGCAAAGGGATTGTTAAGTGGGATTCATTCTCTCAACTTAAAGAAGGAGAATTTATTTTAACTTAAAACTTGTATTAATTAAAATGAAATTAATTCAAAATCCTTTCCTTCCGTCTTTGCTTGCCAATGCGAGACAGGTTGGCGAGGATTTAGGTGGGCCCTTTAAATAATTAATGGGAAGGTAAATGAAAAATTATTTGCTGCTTAATTTCATATTTACTGTTTGGCTGTTTTTGTTTTTTGTTACCGGCGTACAAGCACAGGAATATAGTATTGAAGAAATCCCGGTAAGTGGAGTATATCATCATGTTACAGCAAAATCTATAAACAACAATGGTGTAGTTGCAGGAACTGCTGATGCATCTCCCTGGTACGGTTATTACCGTGGTTTTATTTATGAAGATGGTGTAACAAATTTTATTTATCTTTCCGGCGCTGACCGGAATCCTTTACTTTCAATTAATGATAATGATAACTACGTAGGACAGGCTGACTTTCCAAATTACGTATATAAAGGATTCTTTAACTCTCAATTCTTGCCGCCCGCTTTTGGGGATGATTCTTATGCCTACGATATTAATAATGCCAACCATATTTGTAGTGCCGGATGGGATGGAACAACAGACCAGATTGTTATTTATGAAGGCACTCAGATTATTCACATTTCTGATATCGGCTTTGATTATGGAGTGAGTGTTAAAGCTATAAATGATTCGGGTTTTGTTACCGGAACCAAATGGGAAGAAGACGAAGGATATCCTTTCCTTTATAATTATAAAACCTCCCAGATAACCTACCTCCCTAATATTTTTGGTGGGAATGATTATCCTGAAACGGATGCTTATGATATTAATAATTCAAATCAAATTGTTGGTTACTACTCCGACGGCGACAACACCTGGGGAGGATTTATCTGGAAGAATAATAACTATACTACATTTCCATACAGTGAGGTTAATGCTATAAACGATTCCGGTGTTGTGGTAGGAGAAAGTGATTATACTCCCGGAACTTCTGGTGGTAATTACGCCTTCATTTATGATCCGGTTCATGGCTTCAGGGATTTGAACAATCTTATTCCTAGTGGAACAGGCTGGGAATTACTAGCTGCAGTTGATATAAATGATTTCGGACAGATTGTTGGTGTTGGCAAATTAAATGGAGATCTCCCAAAATCTTTTATTCTCACTCCGAATAAACTAACCATAACACAGCCTTCTGCCGGAGAGCTTTTTATAGCAGGAGAGACAGACACAATAAAATGGATTGGCGGCGGTGATATTGATTCTGTTGTGATTTGGTTAAGCACAGATTATGAGAATGGCTCTGGTACATTTAAATTAATTGAGGATAGCATTTCGGCAGATGTCGGTGAATATGTTTGGGATATTCCCGATTCTATCCTTTCGCGTAAGTGTGCAATAATGATTGAAGACGCTGATGATCCAAACACTTTTGCAGAAAGCGGGGTATTTAAAATAAAAGGATATGTGCTAACAAGAATAAACAGCAATAATGATTATGAAAAGTTCACACTTGGTAAAGATGATTGGAAATTCAATAATAGATCTTCAAATATGTGGCCCCAATCATGGTGGAAACAGTTTGATTATTTCAACGGAATAGATCCATATACCGGGGAAAAATATCCTATAGATTTTACTTTTGCCAGACCTGAAGATTTCTCTGATTGGCCATTATTCGTTTCTGTATTTGAATTTGAAAATTGCTATTGGGATGCTCAACCACCAGTTTATAAATCCTCAGCCTTGTTAAGATGGGGCTCAATAAAAGGAAATTGGAAGGGCTCTTGTTTTGGTTTTGCAATTGGATGCTTTTTAGCTTTTGATAATAAAACAACTTTTATAAATCGTTTCCCGGATATGGGAAATTTCAATTATCTGAATCAGCTATCAATAAACGATACAACACGGTATGTGATTAACCATTTGTTTCAATATCAGTTTGGACTAAGCCAGCAGCAATACTGGAAAGCATCAAATAATAAAACGGCTGTTGAAACTCTTAACGAGATAAAAGAAATGTTATTGAACGAAAACAGAGATGATAAGATTATAGGATTTGTCAGGAAACAAGGAGGTCACGCGGTTAATCCCTATAAAGTTGTGAAAGGTCCCCAATCTATCGAATATGTTTATGTCTATGACAATAATTCTCCGGGTGACACAACACTAAAGTTTATTATAAACAAAAATGATAATGTTTGGCAATATTCAGTTGGAGATGCTTCACGTTATACAAATAATTTTCAATTAATGGAGCCGGTAAGCAGCTACTTAAATTCTCCTTCCCTGCCAAACAGCTTACAAAAATATTTTTCGGCTAATCAAACTGATAATATGGAATTCTATAATACACCGAACTTATCAATTTCTATCCGTGATGAATTTGGAAATACAATCGGTTATTCTCTTTCAGACAGCACCCTTATTAATAGTATGCAGAATGCTTACCCAATCATTCCTCTTTCCGGTTATTACAGTTCTCCGATTGGCTACAATCTTCCGGCCGGAAAATATTCTATTACTTCAAGTAATTATCAGGACACAATTTTTCAATTTACCGCATTTAGAGATTCTTTAATCTTTCGTTTTGAAAGAACAAATGCTTTATCAAATCATACAGATAAAATTTTTGTAACAGATGAGATTTCTTACCTCAATCCTGATAATGATACTAAAAGAATCAATCTGGAAACAATCTTAAAATCTGATAACAATGAAAAGGTTTTTAATATTTTAGATTTAGAGCAGCAGCATAATGATTCTCTGAAATTAACTACTTTAAATCATGAAGATTTAAAACTCAGCAATTTCGGAAGTGGAAAGAGCTATGATGTTAGACTTATCAGTGCATCTCAGCAAGGTGAATTAAGATTTGAACATAAAGGAATTAATCTTGAAGCAAACTCTTCTCATCAGATTATGCCTGCATGGAATGATCTCCAAAAGCAACACTTAAATATTCTCGTTGATAATGGAAATGATGGTACAGTTGATGATTCAATGCTTGTGGAAAATCAGGCAACTGATGTTAAAGATGAAAGTTATTTAGGAATACCAAATAAATATTATCTCGCACAGAATTATCCTAATCCATTCAACCCTTTAACAACAATAAGATTTGGAGTGCCTAAAACAAGCTTTGTAACTCTTAAAGTATATGATATCCTTGGAAGAGAAGTTGAGACTTTAGTTAATGAAGAGAAATCCGCAGGAAGTTATGAAGTTAAGTTGAATGCAGCAGGTTTAGCAAGCGGAATTTATTTCTGTAAAATGCAGGCCGGTGATTATTCTGCAACCAAAAAATTAATTTTAATAAAATAAAACATAAAATTATGAACAATCTTAAACTAATACTGTGCTTTATATTCTTAATTTTAGAACACAGAATGATTTTCCCCCAGGAAATAAATGGTTATAAAATATTAAATGTTACCTTAGATACGTCAGAACCAAATCAGTTACAAATAAATCATGGGCGGCTAATCTGGAAAGATAAAGATCCTAATACTGTAACTTATAACCTGAAATATTTTTCCGGTGCTGAAGTTTTTAAGCTCGATTCGAACTTAACAGGTTTTAAAGCCGCTATTGATGGCGACTATGTTGCATGGAATACTTCTTCTGAAGAAGTAAAAATATTTAATACAAAAAGCTGGTCTACAATTATAATTAATTCAACCTCTTACAATCCGGATAATAACCAGCCAATATCTCTGACTAATAGTAGGGTAGCTTTTGCAAGAAGTGTAGGAAACGGAACCGAAATTGTTGTTAGAAATTTAGCAACGGGAGAAGATTCAACATTTAGTTCTGGAGTCTGGAATCTTGAACCATCACTACATCATGGTCAATTGGCTTGGGTACAGAAGTTTTTTTCTGATACCACCACTACAAATATTTATTTCTTTGATGGACTTACAATACGAAACCTTACAGGCACATCAATATCAAAAAACTATAAGCCGATATTAAAAGACGGACAGGTTGCATGGCTTCAATTAATTAATAACACTTACAGGGTAATGTTATTTGAGGGAGACTCTGTAATATCCCTTTCGGAAGCTCATGAGGGTTCATTCATT
>CAZECH010000281.1:0-4529 GCA_964510675.1 uncultured Ignavibacteriaceae bacterium | reverse complement strand
CAACCGGCGTTATATGGAGGAGACCCTGGAGCGCGAACTGCTGCGGGCCGCCCGGAAACAACTCTCACTGGGGGTCATTATGCTGGATGTGGATAATCTCAAGCGATTTAACGACACGTGGGGGCATGCCGCGGGCGACGACATCCTCCGTGAAATGGGCAGTCTGCTGCTCAGACAGGTGCGCGGAGAGGATATTGCCTGTCGTTATGGCGGCGATGAATTCATCCTTATCCTGCCGGATGCCTCGCGCGAGGTGACACGCGCGCGCGCCGAACTGATTTGCGAATATGCCGGACAGTTCCATCTCCAATTCGAAGGACAAAGCCTCGCCGCAGTTACCCTCTCAGTCGGCGTAGCAGTCTTCCCGGAGCATGGCGCGACGAGTACGGCCATCTTGAGAGTTGTTGATGCTGCGCTTTATCGCGCCAAGCATGAAGGCCGCAACCAGGTCGTTGTGGCAGGCTAGAAATCTCATCGCCGGGTATCCTGTATGGATCATTTGAAAGCAACGGCCGGCACAGCATGATGTGTGGTTTATGTTTACCCCTGATGGTTTCCTGGTCCCCACATGGGACCGATGGAGGGGATATCGTAGAGACAGAGTCTGTGTGAGGATGCCATGGCAGGACACCCGCGCGAAAGCAATCTGAATGATCTTCTTGATGCTCTGGCTTCCAAAAAAGCGGGCGAGTTAATATTAATAGGCGATTCCTTTTCAGGTATTGATCTGCATGGAGAAAGCCTGATCGGAGTCGACTTCTGCAGGTGCGTCTTTGACGACACTATCTTTTACGAGTGTGATTTATCCAGGGCAAATCTCAGCGCTGCATCCTTACAAAACGCAGATCTTCGCAAAACAATCCTTTTCCTGACCAGATTCGAAGGAGCGAATTGTCGCCAGGCTAAATTCAATAATGCCCGGGTTACACTGGCAACGTTTAACGATGCCACGCTAATCCATGCTGACTTTAGCGGCGCGCTTTTACAGGGAGCTCAATTCCAGCGTGCCGATCTCACGGGTGCAATTTTCGAGAATGCGATATTGAAGAATTGCGATTTTTCAGGAGCAGAATTGACAGGTGTCCATTTCACACCTGCGCAGAAAAACTCCCTCAAGAAAGTTTGACATTTGTAAGCGGCAAGAGGGGAGGAGTGTCAGTCATGGCAAATGAAGAACTGATGACCCCCTCCGCCCGCTTCGCAGCGACACCTACCACTCGCTTCGCTTCGGGTATGCTCCGCGATCCCCCAAGTGGCGGAGATAAACACTCCCCGGTCGATGGATGTGACCGGGGAGTGTTTGTTATAAGATGAGTATATGATCCGCGTAATATATAGCTGACGCGCTGACAGAAGAACGTTCACTCCCTGGTCTACTACTGTTTGATCTGAAGATGCAATACTTCGCGAAGCGGAATGCCTGAAAAACTACCCGCGCTCCGGATAAACTCCATCTAGAAAAGGAAATACAAAATGCCTAAAACTAACTGGTTGCTCGTTGGAATTATGAGCTTCGTCATCATTTTGATCCTGTTTGGAGCAGGCATGTTGATGGGTGACTGGCGCTATCGTGACTGGGGCATGATGGGACCTAGCGGCATGGTGGAGAATTGGGAATACTCTTACCCTCCCGCTCCACTCGGTTGGATCGGGATGATCTTCATGTGGCTGATTCCTGTTGGTCTCATGGTGCTGGCAGTTTTCGGTGTCATCTGGCTTGTGCGCAACGTCAGCAGTTCCAAGCCGCCAGCTTCTTAACGTGGATATTGGATAACGATCCTGTGTGATCCTGTGTGCCGTTTTTAGGGCGCGAAGCATCTACATTTGAGGTCTCCCCCAAGTGGCGGAGAGAGATACTCCCCAGCCGTTGAATGTGGTTGGGGAATGTTTAATATAGGATTAAGTACTAGTGTTTATTCGCGCGTTCGAGACGCCTAACTGGTTGGTACAGGAAGGGTTCCGACACATATAGGAAGAGTATAGCCAGGAAAGTTGATTCGTTAATCAAGCAATCCCTGAAAAATTCAGCGCTTCGTTATCGCCGCCTATTTGAAGCCTCTTTTGCATCCTGGGAGTGCGTAAAATATTGATTAAGTGTCGGGTGGCGTTTTTTTGCGCGTTCGAGTACCGGAACTCCCAACCATTTTCATGAAGTTCCAGTGCGAGGCGCCTTGCTGACTGGAACGCCCCCTCATTACGATGCCCGTCAGTGTATGCACAAATAAGGGGTTAAGCCTGTGCAGAGGCCGGGATCATACAAGAAAGCCATCCGAAACATTTGATTGGCACGGCCAGGAAAGTGGAGTCGGTAATCATGAAAAAACTGATAGCTTCAGAACTGCGTTACCGCCGCCTGTTTGAAGCAACCCAGGATGGGATTTTAATACTTGATGCGAAAACGGGAATGATCGAGGATGTCAACCCATCTTTAATAAAAATGCTGGGCTATTCGCGCGAAGAATTTGTAGAGAAAAAGCTTTGGGAAGTGGGCGCGTTTAAAGACATTGAAGCCAGCAAGGATGCCTTCGAAGTATTGCAGGATAAAGAATACATTCGCTACGAAGACCTGCCGCTTAAAACGAAAGACGGACGGCTGATTCAAGTGGAGTTTGTCAGCAATGTCTATTTGGTAGGCGACGAAAAAGTGATCCAATGCGATATCCGTGACATCACGGAGCACAGGCGGATCATTGCTGCGTTGCAAGGGAATGAGAATAAATATCACGACTTGATCAATCAGAGTCCAGACGGTTATTTCATCATTGAATTGTCAGGCAATATATTAACTGTCAATAAAGCAATATGTAAGGAGCTTGAGTTCAGCGAAGAAGAACTCCTTTCCATGAACATTTGGGAGATCATCCCGGAACAATTTTTGGATCAATACAGGGAAAGGCTGACAAAAATTCTTGAAGGGAAGAGTTTGAAGGAAGCAACAGAATACATGGTACGCGGGAAACATGGAAAGGTACTTTATGTAGAAGTTCTATCAGCCCCTCGTTACAGTGGTAAAGATATTATTGGCTTTCAAGGGATCGCGCGTGACGTCACCGCGCGCAAACGGGCGGAAGAGGCTCTGCAGGAATCTGAGGCGAAATTTCGCAGGCTGGTCGTGCACCTTCCCACGGTCGTTTATATCAATGCGGTGGGCGATGCAAGTTCCACGCTCTATGTCAGTCCGCAAATCGAGACCCTGTTGGGATATACCCCACAGGAATGGCTGGCCGATCCCAAATTATGGTCGAAAACGCTGCATCCTGAAGACCGCCAGCGTGTACTGAAACAAGCCGCCCATACTGATCAGAGCAACAAACCATTTGACATGGAATATCGAATGATCGCCCGCGATGGCCGCCTGGTTTGGGTGCATGATGAGGTTATCCTTGTGAATGATCTGGAGGGCCAGCCGCAATTCTGGCAGGGCATCATGCTCGACATCACCGAGCGCAAACAGGTGGAGGAGGCCCTGCGGGAGAAGGAACGCCTCTTATCCGAGGCACAGCACATCGCTCATATTGGCAGTTGGAGTTACGATATCCTCACGGATACCTTGCAGTATTCAGATGAAATGTATCGCCTGCTGGATACTTCTCCAAAGGAATTTCAGCACAACAAAGCGGGGTTCTTGAGCCTGATCTATTGGTCAGACCACCCGCTGGTCACGAAATGGATGGAGGATATCAGAGCTGGCAGGCAGGTGAAGGAGCTGGATGTCCGCCTCTTTCGCAAAAATGGTGAACTGTGTTATCTCCAAAGCCGGGGAGCAGTCCTATTTGATTCGGCTGGCAACCCTGCCCGCTTCATCGGAACAGCGCAGGATGTTTCCGAACGCAAACTGGCCGAGATACAGATCCGCCAGCAGATCCAGCGCCTGACTGCGCTCAGTAAAATTGATCGGGCCATTATTTCCACTTTTAATCTGGGGAGCATGATGGAGACGTTCCTATCGCAGGTCGTTGCGCAGTTGCAGGTGGATGCGACGGACGTTCTGCTCCTACATCCCAACTCGGAGATGCTGGATTATTTGGCGGGACGGGGTTTCCGCACTCAGGCGCATGAAAGTGCGCGTGTGCCCGTGGGCAAGAGCCTGGCCGGGCGCGTGGCAAAGGACCGGCGCCTGCTCAAGATTGAAAATCTAAAGGATCAATCAGATGACCCATTCGTCTCTGAACTCCTGGCAAACGAGGGATTCGTCTCTTACTTTGGGGTGCCACTCATCACCAAGGGCAAGGTCAAAGGTGTGCTGGAGGTGTTCCATCGCGCGGCCATGCACCCATATGCGGAATGGCTCGATTTTCTCAACACACTGGCCGGGCAGGCGGCCATCGCCATTGAGAACGCATCCTTGTTCGCAAACCTGGAACAGTCCAACCAGGAACTTTCCCAGGCCTACGATGCCACCATCGAAGGCTGGTCGCGCGCCCTGGACTTGCGCGATAAGGAAACTGAGGGTCATACCCTGCGTGTCACCGAATTGACCCTGACCCTGGCTCGTAATTTTAACTTCACAGATACCCAAATGCTGTATA
>CAZECH010000280.1:0-4545 GCA_964510675.1 uncultured Ignavibacteriaceae bacterium | reverse complement strand
CTCGAAGATTCTGGTCCTGGTTCATCCCGATCCGTCGCGATATCGGCAGCTGGGCGTTTGCTCTCAACCGCGTCACAGCCCTCGGGCTCACATTCTATCTGTTTTTGCATCTCGTTATTCTAGGCAAGCTGGCGCAGGGACCTGGCGCGTATGATGAATTCCTCGTGCTCACTGAAAACCCCTTGATCAAGCTGGGAGAATGGGCAGTCGTTGCCGCGGCCGTTTTGCACGGGCTGAATGGCATCCGGATTATCCTCACCAGTTTCGGGGTCGGCGTGACGCGCCAGAAGCAGCTCTTCTACGGCTTCATGGCGATCGCCATTGTTGTCATTCTGTTTTTTACCGCGCGGATGTATTAGGATTCGCTATGTCACAGACAACACTTTCCTCACCTGTTTCAGAGCCACGTCCGGGCGAAAACACCTGGATCTGGCTGATCAAGATTGTCACCGGGCCGCTACTCATAATCGTTTTGGGTCTGCATCTCGCGGTCAATCACTATCTTGGCACGATGGCATCCGGATTGATGACCTACGAGGATATCATCCAGTATTATCAGAATCCAATCATCCCCACGATCGAGATCATCTTTTTGGTTACGGTCGTGACGCATTGTTTGATTGGCTTGCGCGGGATCATCCTCGATACCAATCCCTCGCGCAATGTGCTGAGCATCGTCACCTGGCTGCTGGTGATCCTGGGTGTTTCCTCCGTTGGATATGGCATTTGGCTGGCCGTGGCAATAGCATCACAAGGCTAATTAATCGGGGCTGATATGGTTGGTCTGGTCATTATCTCACACAGCCGCGCCCTAGCCGACGCATTGGTGGGATTGTTGCGCCAGGTCGCTTCTACGGAACTGCCAATTGCTATTGCAGCCGGCATCGGTGAGGACCGCAGCGAGTTCGGTACCGATGCTGTTGAGATCATGGAGGCGATCCAATCAGTCTACTCAGAGGAGGGGGTGGTCGTGTTGATGGATCTGGGTAGTGCGGTCCTGAGTGCCAAGATGGCGCTTGAGCTCCTGCCGCCCGAGATGGCCGCGAAGATCCGCTTTTGCGGCGCGCCTATGATCGAGGGAGGAGTTGCCGCAGCCGTCCAGATCGGACTGACAGACGATCTAGATGCCATTTGCCGTGAAGCAAATGCAGCCCTGGCGCCCAAACACGAACAACTTGGGGAGGAGAACGCCGCACCGGCCGCGCCCGCGGCGGTTCCTGATGAAGCGGCCCGCGGAGCGTCCATCACTCTCACGCTTACCAACCTGCATGGCTTGCATGCTCGCCCGGCAGCCAAATTTGTCCAAACGGCTGCCCGCTTTATGGCGAATGTCACCATCTCTGATCTGACGAATCAAAAGGGACCTGTTTCGGCGCGCAGCCTGAACGCGATCGCGACCCTCGGCGCGATTGAGAATCATCAGATTCGCATCCGCGCCTCGGGTGAGGAGGCGAAGTTGGTGCTCGCCGCGCTCAAAGTACTGATCGAAGATAACTTTGGGGAGGCGCCCGCGGGAACAGCCGTAGAGCAACAGCCTGTAGAGATCCACAAGCTAATGCCTGAGAGCGGCGCGCTCAAGGCTGTTCCGATCTCAGATGGGTTTGCGCTTGCCCCACTTTATAAATACCAGGCGCAACGTCCACCGATCCCCACACACACAACTGAGAACGCCGAAGCCGAATGGACAAAACTGCAGGCTGCCCTGGAAAATACTGGTCGTGAAATCGCCTTGCTGGCAAAGCGCATGAAGCAATCCATCGGTACCAGTGAAGGCGCCATTTTCGATGCTCATCTGTTGATCCTGCAAGACCCCGACCTGATCCAGCAGGCGCGCATCGGGATCGACGAGCATCATGAGAATGCAGCGTTTGCGTGGAATGCGGCCATCACCGCCGCAGCCGAGAGTTACCGCTCGCTCGACGACCCGTACCTGCAGCAGCGCGCCGCAGATGTGGAGGACGTGGGCGCGCAGGTACTGTATGCCATGATGAACAACCATGCCCGCGCTCCAGTCATCTTCAATGTGCCGGTGATTCTTTATGCCGCAGATTTGACTCCTACGGAAACATCTCAACTCGATATGAACAAGGTGTTGGGGATCATCACCGCCGGCGGCGGGCCGACATCTCACAGCGCGATCTTATCGCGCGCCCTGGGTATCCCTGCCGTTGCAGGAGCAGGGACGATGCTGGATCGTCAATCTGTCGGCACGCTGACCGGTATCAATGGATTCACAGGGGAGATCTGGCTGGAGCCATCGGCCGAAATCCAGGCCGAGATTCAGACACGCCGCGCCGAGTGGCTGGCCGGGCGCGAAAAACTGCTGCAGACGAGTCAGCAATTAGGGATGACGAAGGACGGACACCGTGTGGAAGTCTTTGCCAACATTGGCGGTGTGAACGATGCGCGCGCTGCCATCCAAAATGGAGCTGAAGGAGTCGGATTGTTACGGACAGAATTTCTGTTCCTGACCCGGGAAACCGCACCGACTGAGGAAGAGCAAATCTTAGTCTTGCGTGAGATTTTCGAGACGATGGGGGAGAAGCGTCCGGTCACAACTCGCACGCTCGACGTGGGTGGTGACAAGGAATTGCCGTATATCCAGCTGCCTGAGGAACCAAACCCGTTTCTCGGCGTGCGCGCTCTACGCCTGTCACTCAGCCGCCCGGATCTGTTCCTGACACAGCTTCGTGCCATCCTGCGCGCGGCCGAACAGTTTCCCTGCCGCATCATGTTCCCCATGGTGGCGGACGTGGAAGAGGTTCGGAAAGCGAGGACCTGGGTGGAGAAAGCTCACAACGAACTTCAAGAAGAGAATCAACCGCATGCCTGGCCAGTCGAATTGGGCATCATGGTCGAGATCCCTTCGGCCGCTCTGCTTGCGCCTGTGATGGCCAACGAGGTCGATTTCTTCAGTATTGGCACCAATGACCTGACCCAATACACCCTTGCTGCCGAACGCGGCAACCCTGCCCTCTATCATCTGGCCGATGGGCTGCATCCCTCAATTTTGCGACTCATCGGCGAGGTGGTGGAAGCCTCGCATCAAGCCGGCAAGTGGACCGGGATTTGCGGTGAGTTGGGAGGAGATCCAGAGGCGACGCCCATCCTCGTCGGGCTTGGTGTGGACGAATTGAGTCTCAATCCCGCGGGGATTCCGCACATCAAATCCATCCTGCGCGACCTGACCATAGAGAGCGCCCGCGCACTAGCAGAAAAGGCGTTGCATTGCCAGACTAGCGTAGAGGTCCGGCAATTGGTGCATGAGTTTGGATGTACTGGAACTACCTAGATTGAGGGCATTCTATGCTAATCCCTCCCTTTCTCCCATAATAGAGCATGTGTCACCGCAAGTTGCATAAAATTGCTATGGTTATGAAGTGTTTTTTGTACTACACTGATAAGAGATATCTTTTCTATAACATATGCCTACCGTAACTGCGGCCTCTTTCACCTATCACAAAAGCCGCTATAAAAAAGGAGAGGCATTCCGCGCCACAACCCAATGAGGAACACCACCTCGTAAAGTCGTACGATGCGGCAGAATAGTTGGCCGAAACCAGAACTAGATAGAGGCATGCTTATCATCACAGACCCCACGTTCGCTATGGGACTGTGATCACTGGACCAACCATTCCGGATCCGAACGAAATGCCTATAAGGTGAGCAATCCAGAGATCGTTCGGAGTCTATCGTTTTTTTTGGCCGTTTGCGATTCCGAAGAAAGCGTGCCACCTCTTGCTCAACCAGGAGACGTTGCGATGACTATTATGTTGGATTTGCACAAAATACGAAAAGCACTTGAGAAGGAGCGTCTACAGCTATCTCGTAGCCTTCAGGAGCAGGGCTCGTCCCTAGAGCCACTCGAAAGTCCTGACGAGATTGATGCGGCCAATCTTCTTGAGTTTTATGAGATCCAATCATCAATGGATGAGTTGAGCAAAAACAAAATAGAGCGCATTGACCGGGCCCTGGCAAGGTTGGATGGTGGAACGTATGGGATTTGTCTGAAATGCGGAGAAACAATCCTGCCTGAACGTTTGCTTGCACTGCCTGATGCAGAGTTGTGTATCAATTGCCAAGCGCGCTTGGAAAGGAGACGTCAGGGTGCAGGGAAAACTGACTGACCATGACCTGCAAAGAGAAGTTACGGGAGCTCAGTTTGGAGCCGGGATAGAGGGGCTGGCGCTGCATTTGCGTACAAGGATTCGCAATTTGACCAACCTGGCTGGGCTTGGTGTACTTGGAACCAGTGATTGTTATCAACAGTTCTCTGGATAGACTCTCTGGTTCTTACCTTCACCGCGCTCAAGTGGACAGCAGATATGCTAGAAAGTGGGGATGGATTGTAGACCTTATGGCTACTCATTTCGGAGTTGACGCAATCGGTTCAATTGGAGGCGTTTTTGTGGAGAATTGCCCTTTTTGCTCATGATGTGACAGGTGTCACGGAAAATCCAACTGAACCGCTATTGAAAAGGGGTTGCGTTTGTACTACACTGGTAGTAGATGCGTTTTTCACCAAATATGCCTACCGTTAGTGCG
>CAZECH010000279.1:0-4556 GCA_964510675.1 uncultured Ignavibacteriaceae bacterium | reverse complement strand
TCCCCTTAGGACAGATTAATAATTCTGTCCCTTGCATAAGATAGTTTGAACAAATAGCTCCGTCTCCGTAGGACGGAATAATAATTCTGTCCCTGATATAAAATATTTTGAATAAACAGCTCCGTCTTTAAACCGGAGAAATATAAAAGAATAAAAATAAATGGTTTTAACCACCGATTAAAAATGTTTTTCTGCGGCTAAAGCCAAAGCATTTTTCATAAACCTTTTCTTTCTCCGCCCTAAAGGGCGGAGCTAATCAAATATTATTTCGCAAATTTCCGCAGGACAGAATAATAATTCTGTTCCTGAGAATAGATTGTTTTTTATCATGAGCCCATTGAACATTAAAATAACCTATAAAAAACTTTTTTACCTGATTCTCTTCCTGGGATTACTGGCAAGGGTATATGTAGCTTTCTTCCTGGATTTAACCTGGTACGATCCTGATACTGAAAATTATCTTAAAATGGCTAAAGCAATAATTGATGGGAACCCGCTCCATTATTTTCCGAATGGATTACCTTTGCTGCTTGCCGGAATTATGTTGATAGCTCCTGATAATGTCCCGGTGATTGTTGTCCTTCTGAACATTGTTTTGCAAATCGCTGCTGTAATTTTAATGGAAAAAATTCTGTCCAGGTATAATATAGATGAGAAAATAAGGCTGATTATTATTTTTATTATAGTTTTTTATCCCCACCAGGTAGATAGTGTAAGGCTGATTCTTAGCGAGATTCCCGCCCTGTTTTTAATTATGTTAAGTTTGATGTTTTACTCTTATGGTAAATACCCGGCTTGCGGTTTTACGGGTTATTTAGCTTATACGTTCAGATCCACCCTCTTCTTTGTTCTTCCTTTAATAATTATATACGATTTTTTTAAAGGAAAAAAAATCTCTGCTCTGAAATCAACCGCTGGTTTTTTAGTAGGAGTATTGATCTTTATTTTTTTGGATGGGATAGGAGTGGTTGATTCGCCCGATAATTACGAAGATAACCTTCTTGTTGCAATTAATTCTTATGGTTACGACATAGATTTTAAATTAGAAGAATCTGGTGAGTATGAAATAAGGCATCCGGTTAAAACGTATTTTAATTTCATTTTAAATAACCCTGTCGAATATACAAAGCAGAGATTTTTATCTTTATGGTGTTTGTGGGGACCGATAGTATATGATGATTACAGCTTTAAGACTTTAGTGATATATAGTATCAGGTTTCCTTTTTTTATTCTCGCTTTGCTTGCTTTTATATTCAGAAATAAAATGGAATATGGCAAGGACCTGGTAATATTAATGTCTTTCCCGGTAATCTCCATAACGGTTATTCATTTCTTCTTCTTTTCAATACCTCGCCACCCGGTTGTGGCAGAACCGTTTGTGATAGTTCTGAGCGTTTTGTTCCTGGGCTATCTAATTAAGTTGAAGAAATCAAAAAAGATTTAACCGTTTAGTAATTTCCTGTTACCGGGATTGATGTTTTCGTGCTAGGCAATTGCATTATAGAAAAATAATCAGCGTTAATCGATGAAATCAGCGGGAAATTTTTCTTGCAGATAACGCAAATAAATCGCAGAAATAATTTATGCATAAAATTTACCTCCTCCTTTTTATTTCTTACGTAATTATTCTTGCATTAAAATCTAATGACGGATTCCCGACAGCAATGAATCATGGGAATTTTTTCCCATATCTTGTTGATAAACCTTTTACAGAGGATGGCTTTTACATGATGACTGTTGCATGGAATATTGCTGAAGGAAACGGAATAAAATATAATCTAAATCGTCCGACTACAGGCATACAACCACTGGTTACTTTTATTCAGGCGGGTGTTGCAAAAGCAGTAATGTTGTTTGGAGGCGGAAAGATGGAGTTCCTCAGGGTTATGATAATTTTTTCATCATTTATGCTTTTCCTGTTTAGTTTAGTTGTAGGAAGCATTACTAAAAAGATTGTCCCCCTTTTTTACTCCCGCACAATTGTAATGTTATTAGTTCTCTTCTGTTTTGAATTATCAGAATATTTCAGTAATGGGCTTGAAACCGGCTTCTATTTAATTTTGATGGGAATTTGTATCAGATATTCAATTTACTTTATTGAAAAACCTGGTTATAAGCAAGCATTCATTTTTGGTTTACTCTCAGGAATTACAGCATTAACAAGGGTTGATTTTCTTCTTCCATTGTTTGTCTATTTAGTAATTCTTTTTGTATTAAAAAAAACTAACATCGTCAGGTCAATCATAGTATTAATAACTGCGGTTATTATTCTTTTCCCATGGCTTATATATGTTTATAGTTTAACCGGCTCTATTTATCCAAGTTCTGTCTCAAGTCAGACTATATTGATAAGCTCCTTGAGTTTTGGAGAAAGAATTTATCATATCACAAGATCTTTTTTACATCATTTAACTCCGTTTGTTTATACATATAATTTATTCATCTCTGTTGGAGCGGTGTTTATTTACGGGGTTATTCTCTATTACTTAATTAAAAGATTCAGACTCTTTGAAGCATTTGAGAAAGCTACGTTTAATAACTTAATCACCTGGGGAATTTCTTTTTTCATACTTGGGGTAACATATTTTATTTATTCATCTGCACAGCATTTTTATATAAGATATACAACTCCGTTTTATCTCATCATTTTAGTAATCACAGTATGCTGCCTGCTTTTTATTTTAAATAAAATTACGGGAATATATAAGAATATCTTTTTTGCTGCACTTGTTTTATTCTTTTTTGCTAATGCTTATTATTACCAGTTTAACAAAAAGCTGGCAAATCATTTAACTCTTAGAATTGCATATATAGAAAATAACATTGATGAAACGGAAAAGATAGGTTTATTCCAGAGCGGCGTAACCGGTTTCTTTGTAGGTAATGTAGTTAATCTCGATGGTAAAGTTGATCACGTTTTGAATCAATATGCAGTCAACAGAAGGTTTGAAGACTTCTTAGACAGTATGAAAGTAAATGTTATAATAGAGTGGAAAAATGATTTTAATGTTACAATTGATGAGAAATATTTTAATGATAATTGGAGGATGGCCGAAGAAGATATAGGTGACGGTACAACATCATGTTTTATCAGGATTAAAAAATGATGCGTTGTGATATTCGGAATCCGAGAGAGATTTTTTCAAATAAATAATCCCAAAGATAATTTCGCTAAACTTATTTCAAATGAACACGACTATAACAATCATCACAGCAGTTCGAAATAATAAAGAATTTATTGAAGACGCAATCAAAAGCGTTCTTTCCCAGTCATATCCCAACTTAGAATATATTGTAATTGATGGTAATTCAACAGACGGCACACTTGCAATAATTAAAAAGTATGCTGATAAAATATCTAAATGGATTAGCGAACCGGACAACGGGCTCTTTGATGCACTAAATAAAGGAATCAGCATGTCATCCGGGGATGTAATTGGCTTTCTTCATTCCGATGATCTTTTTGCTGATGATAGAGTAATGGAAAAAATTGCTGAAAAATTTACATCTCCAAATATTAATGTTGTTTATTCCGATCTTGTTTATGTGAAAAGATTTAATGTAAAAAACATAATCAGGTATTGGAAAGCAGGGAAATTTTATGAAAAATCGTTGAAATTCGGGTGGATGCCCCCACACCCAACGCTGTTTGCAAGGAAATCTTTATATGAAAAAACGGGTTTGTTCAATATTAGTCTGAAAATTGCTTCAGATTATGATATGGTTTTACGATTGTTGAAAAATTGTTCGGATTCAATCACTTATATAGATGAAGTTCTTATTAAAATGAGAATTGGTGGGAAAAGTAATAGTAATCTTAATTATATTTTACTTAAAAGTATGGAAGATTATACTATATTAAAAAGAAATGGATTTGCTTTACCGGCTTTTACACTTTTATGCAAAAACTTTAGAAAATTAAACCAGTTTTTTAAAACAAATTAATATAAAAAACTTGAAAATCAGCATTGTAAAACATAACTTCCTTTTTAAATCAGGTCATTTTATAGAGGAGGGTGTGTGGTTAAATTAACAATGGGGGGTAGATGATCTACCTTATAATCTTTTTTACAAGTTTGGTGCTGACTATTTTCTTTATGCCCGTATTGATTGATTACTTTACAAAAATTAAAGTGGTTGATATTCCGGACGAAACAAGGAGAATAAATAAGTCCGTTGTTCCTAAAATGGGTGGTATTCTTATTTATATTGTTGTAATGGTATCAACAACAAGTTTTTATGGGGATTTGAATTCAATCAGGTTTTTTGTTATTGCTTCCGGTATAATTACCCTGCTCGGAATGGCTGATGATATGATTGGAGTTAAATGGAACCATAAATTCATAATCCAGTTCCTGATGTCATTCTTTCTTATTTATTTCCTGTCACAGAATTTTGATGTCGTTCAATTCTTTGGTTTTGAGATCCCTTATCCTTTTAATTATCTCTTGCTGATTCTTTTTGTCGTAGGAGTTATTAATTCTATAAACCTTCTGGATGGACTTGATGGTCTTGTAAGTGGATTTTCTTTGATGGTCATCTTTGTAACTTTTCTT
>CAZECH010000278.1:0-4561 GCA_964510675.1 uncultured Ignavibacteriaceae bacterium | reverse complement strand
GCGATACCTCATTACCAAATGAGGAAAGATATTAAAACAGGTTCAGTATAATTCAACTCTTTTATAAAATCTTAAACTCAAAATTATTTGTAACCCATTCTTTATTTTGATTTAGAGATTTTTCAGCAAAAATTACTTTATCATTTTTATCAATTAAAATTACTGTTGAAGCGCGTGTTCCATATTCCGGAGTTTCAACAAAGATTGATGATATACTTTTCTCAATTTCTTTTTTTAATCCTGTCTCCGGAAGTTCATCATCAGGGGAAAGAGTTTTATCAGACAACAGCTTAAGCAAATCATTAATTAAATTATTTCCTTTATCAACAGCATTCTTTAAAAGTTCTTTTGCTCTTTTCACATTAAACCAGGGAGTATTCAAGAGATGATTGCTCAATCCATGTATTCCCGGCTCAAGCTTAATAGCATCTTTTGATCGGTTTGAAAAGAAGTATAAATCTTCACGATTGCCAAATATCAAACTATAACCATTAAATTGTTTAGAACTATCTTTAAGTCCTTTAGAATAAAGTTCAGGAGATGAGTAGCCAAGCAAGTAATCTGTTACAATCTTTCCTCTTGAAACGGCATCTTTTTTAATTGATTTAAGATCACGATAATTTGTTATTGCGGCAATTCTTCCATTCTTATTTATGCCGCACCATGTTCCCCCTTCTTTTAAATCTTTACCGGCTAATATGGGTTCATCTTTCCAGTAATGTGCTTGTAGTGAAGGGCGCTCGTAAAATTCATCGCGGTTAGCAGCAAGGATTAATTTATAATCTTGATGATGGTTGTATGCAAGTACAATAATACACATTATTTTTCCACTTAATTATAAAGCAAAATAAAAAAAATACTTCATTTTTATACCAATAATTGAACATTGTTTTTACCTTTGGATTAGGTATTTTTGAACAGGAATTATTGAAAGTAAAAGAACTTTTGCAGACTTTTTTTGTTTCAATAAATAAAATAACCTCCTATTGAAAACATTTCTTAAAGTTATGATTAACTTTTCAACAATAATAAATTCCTGTGATAATATCAGGTTTCAGTTTTTCATTACAGTCATTTTATTTTCTCCGTCAATATCCGTTTCCCAAAATAACCAGTTAAACTATGTACATATCATGACTGAAAACGGTCTTTCACAAAATACAGTGCATCACATAATTCAGGATGAAGATGGATTTATGTGGTTCGCCACTGAAGACGGATTGAATAAATACGACGGTTATAATTTTACAGTTTATAAAAATAATCTGCATGATGAATATTCAATCTCAGATAATTTTATTTGGAAAATTTATAAAGACAGAAAAGGTAATTTATGGATTGGGACAAACAGCGGTGGACTTTGTAAGTTTGATAAAGAAAAAGAAAGATTCACATCTTACAGGAATAACCCTGATGATTTGAAAAGTCTAACTCTGAATAATGTAAGAACAGTTCATGAAGATAACGAAGGAAATATTTGGGTTGGTACAGAAAACGGTTTAGATAAATTCGACAGGAATAAAAATATTTTTACTCATTATAAGCATAACCCGGAAGATCCGTATAGCTTAAGCAATAATGTTGTGTTATCAATCTTTGAAGATAAAGATGGAGATCTTTGGATTGGAAGTGATGGAGGTTTAGATAAGTATGATAAGGCAAGCAACAAATTTTTCAACTACTCTTTTAAACCAGATAATGCCAATAGCTTAAGCAATAATGTTGTCCTTTCCATATTTCAGGATAAAGCCGGATACATTTGGATTGGAACTTTAAAAGGCTTAACACGGTTTGATAAAAAAAATAAGAAATTTTCCCGTCATTTTGTCAGTACATCAGAAATCATTTCTATAAACAGTAACAGGATTAACTGTGTGCTTGAAGATGAAGTCGGTTCATTGTGGGTTGCTACGGGAGATGGTGTATTTCAATTTAACAGAAAAGATAACCGGTTTATAAAGATAAAACCCCCTGGTTCAGGTGTATTAAGTAATAATAATGTTCTTTCCTTATATGAAGACAGTTCAGGTTTAATATGGATAGGCACTGCAGAAGATGGTGTTGTAAAATATGACAGGGAAAGAATCAAATTCAGGCATTATAAAAATGATCCTTCTAACTCCAACAGCTTAAGCCATAATACGATCCGTTCAATATATCAGTATGATGAAAATATTCTTTGGATTGGTACATTGGGTGGAGGTTTAAATATCCTCGATATGAAGAACAATAAATTTCTTCATTATAAAAATAGTCTGAATGATAAAAATAGTTTAAGTGATAATTCTGTCTCTTCTATTTTCAGGGATAAATATGGCTACGTTTGGATTGGTACCTGGGGGGGAGGTTTAAACAGAACAGCTTCACCAGTTAAAAATTCCAATTACAATAATTTAAAATTTATTAATTATAGGAATGAACAAACTGATTCCAGGAGTATCAGCAGTAATATAATCCAGGCAATTTATGAAGACTCTGAAGAAAGGTTATGGATAGGAACAGGAACGGGGATAGACCTTTATGACAGAGCAAAAAATAAATTTATAAATTTTACTTACGACCCGGATAATCCTAACAGCCTTAGTAGCAATCAGGTGCAATCATGTATTCTTCAAGACCGGAATGGAAACCTTTGGGTTGGAACATGGAATGGTCTGAATAAGCTTACTGTTCCGGATTTGGAAAATGCTATGTACAATCCTTCTTCTGTAAAATTTAAGCGGTATAAATTCCAACCTGGAAATCAAAACAGTTTAAGTGATGAAAGAGTCGTCTCTGTTTATGAAGATGCTGATGGTAATATGTGGTTTGGAACTTATGGCGGCGGATTAAATAAGCTTCCTGTTTCACAACAAAATCTGCCGGACGGAAAATTTATTAATTATACTATTGAAGATGGCCTTTCAAGCAATATTATTTATAGTATCCAGGGAGATGATAAAGGACATTTGTGGTTAAGTACTGATAACGGACTTTCGATGTTTAATCCGGAAAAGGAAAATTTTAGAAATTATGATGAAAGTGATGGACTGCAAAGTAACCAGTTTTTCTGGGGTGCGGGCTTTAAAGGAAAAAACGACGAATTATTTTTTGGAGGTACAAACGGATTTAACGTGTTCAAACCTGAAGAGTTGAAAAATAATAATCATGTCCCTGCAATTGTTATTACTGATTTTCAGATATTTAACAAACCGGTTGAGATTGATAAAGAAGATTCACCTTTAAAGGAATCTATAACCTTTACAAAAGAAATAGAGCTTACATACAACCAGAATGTGTTTTCACTTGAGTTTGCTGCACTTGATTATACAATTCCAACCAAAAACCGTTATGCATATATGATGGAAGGATTTGATAATGATTGGATTTATTCAAGTAAACGTCGATATGTAACATACACAAATTTAGATCCTGGTGAGTATATATTTAAAGTAAAAGGTTCTAATAATGATGGTATATGGAATGAAAAAGGTACGTCAATTTTGATCCGGGTATTACCACCATTATGGAAGACATGGTGGTTCATTACAGCCATTATATTACTAGCAAGCGGAATCATAGTATTAATTATTTATTTCAGAGTAAAACATTTGCTGGATATTGAAAGGTTGCGAATTAAATTGGCGGCAGATCTTCATGATAATATTGGTTCAAGCTTAACAGAGATATCTATCCTTAGTGAAGTCATTTCAAAAAAAATAAAAACAGAAGATGAAGGTGTCAAGAAAAGTTTAAATATGATCAGCACAAGTTCACGAAACCTCATTGATAATATGAGCGATATTGTATGGTTGGTTAATCCCAAAAGAGATTCTTTATACGATTTGATTCTGAGACTCAGGGATACATACTCGGAACTTTCATCGTATACAAGTATTTCATTCAGATCGGAAAATATAAAATCATTAGAAAGAGTTTCTCTATCAATGGAGCATCGACAGCATCTTTACCTTATCTTTAAAGAAGCAATAAACAATTGTATTACTCATAGTTCCTGCAGCGAGATAACTCTTGATGCTTCCGTAAAAGGCAGCAAACTGCTAATGACGTTAAAAGATAATGGTAGAGGATTTTCCCAGGAGGATATTTCAAATGGTGGTAATGGCTTAAATAATATTAAAGACAGGGCAAACAACATTGGTGGAAATCTAAATATATATTCTAAATTGGGAGAAGGAACTACTATTCAGTTTGAGGGGAATATTTTATAGGTTGAATATAGTTTCATGTTATTTTATTAATTGATCAGATTTAAGAAATAAAGGCAAACAGGAAAATGCTAAAAGTTGTAGTTGTTGAAGATAATGATTCTATACGCGAAGGTTTGAAAATATTAATTGACGGTACAGAAGGTTATTCCTGTATTGATACTTTTTCAGATTGCGAAACAATGTTAAAAAAAATTGTAAAACTAAATCCCGAAGTATTATTAATGGATTTAGGTCTTCCGGGAATTGGCGGAGTTGAAGGAATAAAAAAAGTTAAAGTATTGCTTCCCGAATTAACTATACTTGTGCTAACCGTTTACGCAGAAACTGATTTAGTATTTGATGCACTTTGT
>CAZECH010000277.1:0-4568 GCA_964510675.1 uncultured Ignavibacteriaceae bacterium | reverse complement strand
GATGAATCGCTTCATTATGCAATGGATCTTGAATACTGGTTTAGAGTTGCTAAGAAATTTAATGTAGTTACTGTTAATGAAGAACTGTCGGCTTACAGATGGTATGATGATATAAAAACAAAAAATGGCGGAATAAAACGCTGGGTTGAACAGTGGCAAATTATGCGAAGGTATTCAAACCTGCAAATAACTCCCGGACTCCTGGTTGAATTTTTCAATGTACTTCAGGAAAAAGAAGTTAACAATCATCTTGGTTTTGATTTATCTGAGTTTGCCGGTAAAGCTAGAATGCAATTCTACGAAATTATGCAAAAGCTTCTTAATACAAATGAATGCATTCCTAAAAAAGGAAATGGGAAAGTTTTTTTATTAAGCAACAAAGAAAAACATGAAGAAAAGGTAATTACTGAAAAGAAAAATGTAAATATTATTAAATCTCAAGGTTCCGGTTTGAAGATTGATATTGTAATGCCTGTAGGACATAGCTGGTTTGTTCGTGAAGGATATGCAGAAGCTTTAAAACATTATGGAGTGTTTAACAAATCATTTTACGCAAGCCCAGATGATAACAGGGAATTATATGATTATTTGAAAAATCCTTCTTCTGATTTTATCTTTTTAATGAATACAGATTGGCATGCACAATATCTGCATAACAATCCTGAGTGGCAGAGGAGATGGAAAGAAAACAAAACCTCAAAAATTTTATTTTCATTTGAATGCATGAATAATCCTGTAATCAAGAATGATAAAAAATGGTGGACCGATAATATTACAGCTATTAACAATGCAATGAAATCAGTAAATGCAGTTGTTTTCGCTCATGAAATTGATGATGAATTATTCTCAAATTATAATTTACCTTTACTCTGGCAGCCTTTTGCAATTGATGAACAACTTTTTCCCGAACCAAAAAAATATTCAGAAAGAAAACAAAAAGGATTTTTTAAAGGTAAAACAACTCCATTCTATTATGAAAGTACTTATTCTAATAGACGTAGGCTGATTGATACTTTAAAAAATAATTCATTCATAGATGTGTTTGATAATTACAATCACGATGATGGTACAACAAAAGAAAGAGCTATAAATTTTACTAATGAGATGAATGATTACAAGATTGTACTTGGACTTCCTTCTTTATCTCCAACAATGGTTGTCCGCCCGTTTGAAGCAATGGCAAGCGGGGCTGTCTTCTTTCAGAATAACATACTTGGGGATAAATCTCAAAAGTTGTTTACTCATGGCGAAAATATTTTAATGTACAATGAGGAAAAACCAGAAGAGTTAATTAAACAGGTTAAATATGTGTTGGATAATCCTGAATACGGGAAGAAAATTGCTAAAGCTGGTTATACTGAAGTTTTAAACAAACATACAATCCGACATAGAGTAAATGAAGTGTTGGAATGGATCGAGAATGATTTTACAAACAATAATATTCCGAAAAAAGCGAATGATAAAATCGAGATCAGAGATCAAAAAAGAAAAATATTAATTGATGGTGTGATATTTCAGCTTCAACAGGAAAGGCCTGCGGGAATTTACAGGGTTTGGCAATCGCTACTTAAAGAAATAAGTAAAACTGATTTAGCAGAAAATATTTTACTTCTCGATAGAGATAATACCGCTCCGGATTTTCCCGGTATTGCTAAAAGAAATATTTTCCCTTTTAATGAATTCCAATATGAAGTTGATTCAGAATATCTGCAGGATATTTGCAATGAAGAGAATGCGGAACTTTTTATTACAACTTATTATACAGCGCCATCCAAAACACATTCAGTTTTAATGCTTCATGATTTTATTCCTGAAATTATGGGATGGGATTTATCCAACCCTGAATGGCAGAATAAAATAAAGACAATTTTAAAAGCAAATACTTATTTATCGGTTTCCAAATCAACTAAGAACGACTTTAATAAACTTTACAATTCTCAGCTTAAACGTAAAGTTTATGTTGTGCCTAATTCTGTATCGGATAATTTTAAAGAAAGAACAGCTGAAGAAATTAAAGTTTTTAAGGAAAAATATGGAATTACAAAACCTTACTTTATGCTTACAGGTCATAGAGGGACATATAAAAATGCAATTCAGTTCTTTAAAGCTTTCGATCTTTTAAACAATAAAAACAAATTTGAAATCCTGTTAACCGGGGGAACACCTGAAATTGAAAATGAATTTCTTCCGTTTCTTAAAGATGTTAAATACCAGATTGTTTATTTAAGTGATGATGAATTATCAATCGCTTACACGGGAGCAGTTGCACTTGTGTATCCTACAAAATATGAAGGCTTTGGTCTGCCAATTTTGGAAGCAATGAAATCCGGATGCCCTGTTATTACATGTAAGAATTCATCAATACCGGAAGTAGCCGGCGATGCTGCTTTATATGTTAAAGAAGATGATGTTCAATCAATGAAGCAAGCTCTTATCAATATTAAAAATGAGCAGGTAAGAAAAAAAATAATTAAAAAAGGATTTCAAAACACAAGGTTTTCATGGAGTAAAAGTGGCGCACTACTGAATGAAGCATTATTTGAAATAAGGGATTCACTTAAAAATCTTTCATCTAATTCTTCTCAACCTTTGGATGGCAGGAGTCTTTTATTCTATACAATATTAAAGGAACCTGAGTTGGGGAATGCTTTTTCAATTATACAGAAACAAATGCTTCTTGGAGTAAATGGCGATGTCGAGTTAATAAAAAAGTCGGAAAAAGTTTTGTTAAACCTCGATGAAAAATTTTTCAACCAAAATAGAATTGTTGATATTGAAGGAAGTAAAGATCCTTATTTCTGTTACCTTATTGGATTGAATTTCCGTAAACAAAATTTATTTCAGGAAGCGGTTAATGCATTTTGGTTTGCTATCAATTTTGGTTTAACTCACTGGCGGGTTGGTTTTCTATTGGCAGAACAATCATTGAAAACAGGAGACAAAAAATTAGCAAAAGAAATGTTATTAAAAGTCCTCGAAGCGAAACCGGAATATGCCGAAGCTAAAAATTTACTGGATGAATTAGAAACAGAAATTAAAGAGATAACATTTCGTGTCACCGCAGTTGTTTCAACTTATAACTCTGAAAAATATATCCGGGGCTGCCTTGATGATCTTCTTGCACAAACCCTTTACAAAAAGGGCGAGCTTGAAATTGTAATTGTAAATTCTGCTTCTCAGCAAAATGAAGATGAAATTGTTAATGAATACTTGGCAAAATTTTCCAATATAAAGTATATAAGGACAGAAAACAGGGAGACAGTTTACCAGGCCTGGAACAAAGGTATTAAAGAAGCTTCCGGTAAGTATATTACTAATGCAAACACCGATGACCGGCATCGAAATGATGCACTAGAAATTATGGCAGATGCACTTGATACAAATAAAGATGTAGCTTTGGTTTATGCAGACTCTATAGTTACAAACCAGGAAAATGCAATTTATGGAAAAGTTATTCCGACCGGTTTTTTGTTATGGCCTGATTTCACTAGGGAGAATCTTTTCAGAATATGTTATATCGGTCCGCACCCTATGTGGAAAAAATCTTTGCATGAAAAGTATGGCTATTTTGATGATAAATTTAAGTCTGCCGGTGATTATGAATTTTGGTTAAGAATTTCAGATACTGAACGATTTCTTCATTTACCTGAATTGCTCGGTCTTTATCTTTTATCAATGACAAGTGTTGAACATGCTGATAGATCCCTTTCTTTTGATGAATCCGAGCTTGCTAGACAGAGATATTGGAAATCCCAAAAAGAACGGCCTTCACCGGGAGGAGCCTATGTGGTTTTTTACCATAGATCAAAACAGTACAAAAATGATCCTCTCATTTCTGTTATAATTCCAACCTGCAACAGACCTGAGCTTTTACGAAATACGCTTGAAAGTCTTGCACAGCAAACCTTTAAAGATTTTGAGGCTGTTGTTATAAATGACGGTAATATTGATATATCAAAAATAGTGAATGAGTTCGAAGGTAGAATTCAGTTCCAGTTTATTCATCATCTTATAAACCGTGAACGTTCTGCATCACGGAATGATGGAATTAAGATTGCTGCTGGAAATTATATCGCTTTTCTTGATGATGATAATATCTTTTACCCGCAACACCTTGAGGTTATTTCAAAGCATATTGATTATAACAAAGTTGTTTACACTAACGCTATAAGAGATGTACAGGAAAAACAGGGTAATTCATATACCACAGTCGGCAAGAGTGTATTTCATTCAATTGATTATGATCGAAATAAATTATTCCTCGGAAATATTGCTCCGCTAAATTGTTTCGCCTTCAAAAAGAGTTTGCTTTATGAAGCGGGATTTTTTAATGAACACTTAAATGTTGCTGAAGATTGGGAACTGATCATCAGAATAGCATCACTTAGTGGGTTTAAGCAGGTTAAAGAAGCAACTGTTGAAATAATCTGGAGAAATGACAGCACAAACACAACAACAAGCCATCAACGAGAATTTGTTGAAGTTCGTAATATGATAAACCGAAAGTATCAGTCTGAAATTGCGCTCATACCTAATAAAGATGAAATTTTATCTGAATTCGATACCAT
>CAZECH010000276.1:0-4572 GCA_964510675.1 uncultured Ignavibacteriaceae bacterium | reverse complement strand
TATGTGAATAAACTATATTTCCTTTTTCATCAAGAAGAACCGTATGAGGCACATTCTGCACATAATATTTCCTTGCAACTTCTGAATTTGTATCAAGCAGGATGGTAAAATTATAATCTTTTGATTTAACAAAAGGTTTAACTTTTGCAACTGTTTTTTCGTCATCAGTAGAGATTGCAAGCATATTAAAACCTGAGGATTTAAACTCAGAATAAATTTTTTTGTATTCTGCCAATTCTTCAACACAGGGCTTGCACCACGTTGCCCAGAAGTTGATTAGAAAGGGACCTTTACCGATAAGATTTTTTAACTCCACATATTTGCCGTCTAAGTTTCCAAGCTTAAAGTTAGGAGCTTTCTGCTGGGCAGTTAAGTTGATTGATAGAAAAATTATCAATGATGATAAGAAAATTTTCATTAACTACTCTGGTTTCAATTTAAACTAATACCAACTTGTAAAACTTCTTTTGTTATTTTGTTCTGTATAAATACAACTGTCTTTAATTGATCGGTCTGCCAGCCTGCACGAAGATCACCTTCAATCTCAATTATGTTTGAACCTGATTGCTGGACTTCAGCTAAGGACATTCCATTAGGTGAAGGAAGTATTTCTCTCATTACATCATAAAACTTTGTTTCTCCATTCGATCCGGGTGGATTTGCAAACTCAATTTCTCTTTCAAGAATAACAGCCCGCAAAACAAGATTTGAAAGATCATACGCTACAAGTGCACTCACTTGTATATCAACATAATAACTGCCGGCAATAAATTCCTCAGTTGCTATGATCTCAAATATTGGTGCAACAGCCAATCTTTCATCTATCTTTTGTTTTAGGGCAAGCGAATCCGTTGATGATGGACTGTTAATCCCATCGATGATAGTTGTTGGTGCGAAAAAAACATTATAGTAAGAAATTACTGAATCGCAAACAGGTTTATTAGCAAGATAAAACAAATCGTTTGGAGCAGGAAAATTTGTCGGATATTTAACTGCAACAAGTTTTTCAGGTCCATAGGTTATCCGGGTCAGAGATTCAATTATTTTATTCGAAATAATACAAGGAACGCAGCTGACGTTTGCAAAATCTTCAAGCAGAACAACTTTATTTACAACTTTGCTTTGAGGAATGAAGTTAAAATTTATATTAAGAAATATTTTTCCGCTAATCCGGTTATCAATTGGAGAAACAGGTGGATTTGTCTTGCAGGAAGAAAAAAATAAAGCTGATAATAATATGATTAAGAACATTCTAAAATTCATTTTTTCTCGAATTTATCATAAAACTCTAATTAGAACATACATTTTGATTTAAAGTCATATCCGGCATCGTATTAAATCATCACAAAAGTTTAAAATAAAAAACGGGTTAATGAATTGACATTAACCCGACAAAATGAAATTTTTTTTATTCGCTGTAAGCTATCCAGGTACCGCCCAATCCAAAAATCTTACTATCACCCCAGGTAGAAATTTTAAGTGTGAATCCGTCTCTTGAAACACCTGTGGTTTCAACATTGTACCTAACATTTGTCCCTTTATCCGCATCAAGCAATGAAACCGTTACAACAACTTCCGGTCTTTTTTCAAAAGGATTAAGAAAATTCACTTCCATAGTATATGACCTTTCACCGGTGTTCTTATCAAGAGTATATCCTGAATTATTATAGTTAACAGTGTATTTACCGGTTAGAAATTTTGATTGAGCAGAAACAACGGAAAGTGAACCAACAAAAGCAACAACAAAAATTGCGAATATTATTTTTTTCATGATTCCCTCAATAGTTTGTTTATATTATTGATCTGGTTTAATGAAAAATAACATTATTGTTTTTCTTTTACAAAGTAAATTAATGTTCCAATAATTTATTAATTCTATCCCTGGCTGCCTTCTTTAAACTATTTACAACCTGAATGTATGAATGATCGATCCATTCCAGCAATTCTCTATGCAGAAACGAACCATCAATTATCACCGTATTCCAGTGATTTTTATTCATATGATATCCCGGAGTGACTGCTTCATATTGTTCTCTAAGTTCAATTGCTTTTTCTAGATCACATTTAAGATTAATTCTTAAAGGAATTTCATCAAGTGCTGCAAGGAGAAATATTTTTCCTGCAACTTTAAAAACAAGTGTGTTTTCATCAAAAGGAAAACATTCCTCAACTTCCGGTTTTTTAAAACAATACTCCCTTATAAATTCAATGTTCATAGTGTGATAAAAGTAATCGTTGAAAATTATGTTGTGTTTATCTTGCTATTAATTTAGTAAAATACAATTCATAAAAAATAAAATTCAGGAACAGGAGACGAAAGTATTATGAAAAAAGGCACAATTATTTTTTCTTCAGGGTTTATATTTGCCGTATTTATTTTTTTCTTTATAGGCTCAACATTCTTTAGTCCGGATGAAGATAAAACAGAATTTCCTCAAGGCTATAAAATAATTTCTCCAGAGGTTCCGGGTGAGCTTGATTTCTGCGGAGAACGTTTACCTCTTGAAAATTTTGAAGTATATGAAAGAGTAGACCGTGAAATAATTGTAAATACATATTATCACTCGGCAACAATTCTTAATATAAAAAAAGCAAAGAGATGGTTCCCGGCTGTAGAACCGGTACTTGAGAAGAACGGAGTACCTGATGATTTTAAATATCTTATGGTTGCCGAAAGCGGAATTGCAAATGTTATTTCTCCTGCTGGAGCAACGGGGTATTGGCAGTTTATGGAAGAAGCTGCATTAAAATACGGACTTGAAATTAACAGTGAGGTCGATGAAAGATATCATATAGAGAAATCAACTGAAGCTGCCTGCAAATATCTGAACGAAGCATATACTTTATTTGGTAGTTGGACAATGGCTGCGGCATCTTATAATATGGGAATTTCCGGTGTTCAAAAGCAGATTGAAAAACAAAAAGCAAACAATTATTATAACCTGGTGCTTAGTGAGGAAACATCGAGATATCTTGCAAGGATAATTACCATTAAAGAAATAATGAACAATCCACAAAAGTATGGTTTTGATATTAAGGATGAAGACCTTTACAACAATCTTCCTTATGAAGTAGTTGAGATCAGCGGAGCAATAGAAAACCTAGCAGACTTTGCTATTGAAAAAGGGATAAATTATAAAATATTAAAACTTTATAATCCTTGGCTAAGAGATAATGTTTTAATAAATAAAAACAAAAAAACATATTCAATTAAAATTCCTGAGATGGGAAGTATTGAAGTAATTAAAGAGTAGACCAAGTTCAGGAGTAAGTTCTAAAAAAATAATCTTAAACTCGAACTTGCGCTCGAATTTTTTCATCTGCTGCCTTCTGTTTCTTTGCAAGCTCTTCAATTTTTTTATAGCCCCCATAAACTTTCATAATTTTGAGAGCAACAAATTTTACAATTATTCTTGTAAAAAACTTAGGTAGTTTATTTTTTAACTTAATGATTTCGTAAAGTTTGGTACCGTTTTCATTCTCAACAAGCTTTAAAGTAGAAATGATAAATAAGGGCTTGCTTCCAGATTCATAAGTATAATATTCAAACGGTTTCCAGTCAAGAATAATCTCAAGATGTGCTTCTTTACCATGAATACAATGATTTGTAGCTCCCGCACCAGTTCGCCCATCTGGCCTTTCACCTTTTTTCCAGTTTGTTCCGTCCATCCACAACTCTCTTTTTCCAGTATCAATAAGCCATTCCCACAATACAGCCGGAGGCATTTCAAATTGGTGCTCGGCAATAAAGTCAGCTTCCTCTTCTTTAACTATCGTTCGTTTTGTTTCAGATATTTTTCTAAAACTTTCTGATAGGTCTGTTGCGTAAATATTAATGTCTCCAAAGTGTTCATAGTTTTCGTTCATCGAAACAAAAATCTCCGGTGAAATGTCTGTTTTCTCCAGACAAATACCAGAGAATAGTGCATAACATTTGAAATGGGTTTTTTCTTTTACCCTATTTTTTAATAAACGATGTGCAAGGTTAACATCTGAACCAAGAGGTTTTATATTACCGGAATAATTTTGCAACGCAAAGCTGCCAAAATGATTTATGAACTTTAAATCAACGTTTCTTATTGATCGGCAGGCATTACAACTACAAGTTGATTTCTCCTGCATAATATTTTTACGAAAGGTAAAACTATAATATGTAAGTTCAATCAGTTCAAGTAAAGTTTCACCCCTTGAGAACTGATCTTCAAAAGTATAAGCAAATACAGCATCACCCTCAATTTCAGCAATCTTAAAAACGGGTTTCAAACTATTGCAGACAATAGCGATAAGCTCTGTTAAAATTTCCTGTGCATGTTCCAGCTCAGTAGTTGCCATAAACTGAGTAAAGCCGGAAAGGTCCGCTAAAAGGAGGTAGCCTTGTTTTACTTTTGATTCCATAAAAATCCATTTAAAATTCTGCCGGGGAATAGAAATTCTGCTTAAAACTAAAAGAATAAATGTTGAAGTTCAAGATTTATTTTGACGAAAAATAAGTTTTCCACAGCCGATGACCCAATTCCTACAAATTCTTCGCATTGTATAATGTAAAGGTGTTTCTGTTTAATCATAAGAATA